>JAIMAT010000004.1 GCA_023511835.1 Bacillota bacterium
CTCCGTTGACCGCCACCACCAGCAGGTCGCCCAGCGCGCGCGCCGCCTCCAGGTAGCGGACGTGGCCGGCGTGGAGCAGGTCGAAACAGCCGTTGGTGAAGACCAGCCGCCCTCGGCGCCGCCCCGGCCCCGCCGCCTCCACGAGCCAACGCTCGTCGACTACCCGCCCGATGGGGGCTCACCCCCCCGCGCCGGCGCCTCCCTCCGGGAGGCGCCCTTCGCCCGGAGCGCGGCCGCCACCGCCCGGAAGACCCGCTCCTCGTCCAGGTCACCCAGGCACCGGTTCCGCCCCAGCGGGCACTCCACCGCCCAGCACGGCCAGCAGGAGGGCCGCGTGGCCAGGGCGATGCCCCCCTCGCCCAGCGGCGCCAGGCGCGCCGGATCCGTGGGCCCGTAGAGGCCGACCACCGGCGTGCCCACGGCGCTGGCCAGGTAGAGGACGCCCGTGTCCGGGGCGACCACCAGGTCCGACTCGGCGGCCAGCGCCGCCGTCTCCAGGAGCGACGTCCGCCCGGCCAGGGGGAGGAGGCGGCCCCGCCGATCGTCCTTTTCGGCCTCCCCCTCGGCCAGCCGCCGCAGCAGCTCCGCCTGCATCTCTTCCTCGGCGGCCCCGCCGCTCAGGATCAGTCGGGCCCCCAGCCGCTCCAGGAGGAGGCGCGCCAGCCCCTCCCAGCGCTCGACGGGCCAGCGCTTGGAAGGCCAGTTGGCCCCCAGTTGCAGGAGGACCAGCGGGCCGCGCCCCCGGAGCCCGCCCGCGAGGCGGCGACGCGCCGCCTCGCGCTCCCCGGGCTCCAGCCGCAGGCTCAGCCGCCGCTCGCCGGGGGCGTACTCCGGCTCGGGGGGGAGCTCCTGCCAGCCCGGGGCGCGGCCGACCGTCAGCACCTCGGCCGCCACCTGCGCCGTCCCCGCCAGCAGGTCGACGATGGAGATCTCCTCCCGGTAGGGGACGCGGTGCGTGAGCAGTTCCCCTCCCCGTCCGGTGGAGAAGCCGACGCGCACCGGCGCCCCCGAGGCCCTGGCCAGGAAGTGCGCTTTCAGGTTGCCGTGGAGGTCGACCACCGCCCCGTACCCCTCGGCGCGCAGCTCGCGGACCAGGCGGAGGAGGCCGGCCGCGCCGCGGTGCCTGCCGCGCGGCTCGTAGGTGAGGACCCGGTCGACCCCGGGCAGCCGCCCGGCGACCGGCGCCGTCCAGCTCTGCACCAGGATGTCGAGGCGCGCCCCGGGCAGCCGGCGGCGCAGGAGGCTGAGCGCCGGTCCGGTGAAGAGGACGTCGCCGATGTAGTAGAGGCGGAGGACGAGGAGCCTCACGAGCCTCCCCGCCCCGGGGCGGCCGCCCTCGCGACCGGGGGCGCCACCGGCCGGCCCGGCCTCGCGCCCGGCGCCGGCTCGCCACCCGCCCCTTCCGCCGCCTCCGCCGCGCCCTCACCCGCCGCGGCGCGCAGCGCGCCGGCGGCGCCGGCGACGAGCCAGAAGAGCATGACCACGCGCGGGCTGTACCAGCTGGTGTCGACGAAGCCATGCACCATGTTGCCCAGCACCGCGCCCAGCACGCCCGCCGCCGCGCCGGCGCGCCAGGCGTCGCGGCCGCTCCAGGCCCGGAAGGCGTTCCACGCCACCTGCAGGGTGCGCAGCCCCAGCGCCAGGTAGGCCGCCAGGCCCACCACGCCCAGCTCGGCCAGCATCTCCAGGTACTGGTTGTGGCTGGAGAGGGCGACGACGCCGGTGATCATCCAGTGCGGGTAGACGTACTGGAAGGTGCGCAGCCCCAGCCCGGCGCCGAAGAGCCAGTAGGCGCGGATCATGGCCAGGACGCCCGTCCAGATGTAGAGCCGGAAGGAGTTGGAGGTGTCGGCCAGGGTGAAGGCGGAGAAGAAGCGGTCCCGGAGCGGCGTCACCGCCAGCAGGGCGAGGACGCCCGCGGCCAGGCCGTAGAGGAGCCAGCGCGGCTCCAGCAGGAGGAGCAGCGCGCCGGCCGCCGCGGCGAAGGAGAGCCATCCGCCGCGCGAAAAGCTGAGCACCAGCCCGGCCAGCATGAGGAGCGTCGCGCCGGCCAGGCGCCACCGGGGCGCGCCCCGCCAGACGGCGCCGAGCGGGCGCCAGATCAGGAGCGCCAGCGCCGGCAGGAGGAGGAGGACCAGGTACTGGGCGTAGACGTTGGGGTTCTCCAGCGCCCCGTAGACGCGGGCGCGGATGCCGGGCGAGGTCTCCACGTCGATCCAGGCCTTGGGCGTCCCGTGCAGGGTGAAGTACTGGTAGATCCCGTCCAGCCCGGCCAGCGCCCCGGAGGCGATGGCCGCCAGCCAGAAGGCGCGCACCGCCCGCTCCTCGCCCAGGAGCCGCGAGGCCAGCAGGTAGGCCGCGAAGTAGACCGCATACTGACCCAGCGTATAGAGGCTGCCGCTCCGGTCCACCGAGGTGAGCGCACCCACCGCGGCCACCCAGGCGAAGAGCAGCACCACCGTGTCCAGCGGCGTGCTCCGCAGGCGCAGGCGGCCCCGGGCGGCCTCCATGGCCAGGAGCAACAGGTCGAGGAGGAGGAGGCCCGCGTCCAGGAACTGGGGCGCCCAGGGCAGGAGCGCCACGGTGACCGCCAGGAGGCCGGCCGGGGCATTGCCGCCCGCGCGCGCCAGGAGGGCGAGAAGCCCGCCCCCGATGCGGCTCTCCTCCACCGCCCGGTCCAGCGCCGCCAGGGGGCCGCCCAGGCGCCGCCCCAGGCCGTGGCCGAGCGCCTCCAGGAGCCGCCCGCTGCGGCTCTCGCGCAGGGCGGGACGGCCATCGGCGTCCGTCGCCAGCAGGCGCAGGAGCAGGCTTCCCTGCCACCACGCGGAAGAGGAAGCCCTGCCGCTCATGCCCGCCCGCTTCCCCCAAGCCACCGCACCCGCCCTGCCTCCCCCGGGCCCCGGGCGCTCATCGCACCACCCGCACCGCCACCACGTAGCCGGTGCTCGCCCAATCCCGCGTCTCCATGCTCAGGCTCGAGCCGATGCGGACCTCCTGCCCCGCCAGCAGCATGCGTTGCGGGCTGACCGTACCCGGCCCGCGGATGACCAGGGTGACGTCGCTATAGAGCGGCGAGGGGGCGACCACCAGGCGCCCGTCGGGCAGCGCCACCTGCTGCGGTGTCGGCTGCACGCTCTTCTTCACCACCGTGCCCAGCGCCTGCACGCCCTGGGCGTCGTAGACCACCTGCCCGGTCTTCATGGCCTCCACCGAGGGCGGGCGCAGGTTGCTGACCAGCACCGTCACCTCCAGCGTCCGCGAGGCCACCGGGCGAGCCTGTCCCACGCCCTTCTGCCAGAAGAGGGCGACCAGGCCCGCGACCAGGACCACCACCACCAGCACGTCGAACCAGTTGAACGCGCGTCGCCTCTCCGTCGCCGCTCACTCCCCCCGCCCGAGGCCGTTCCAGGATGGGCCGGCGCCCTCCGGCGCCTTCCCCGGGGCGCCTTACTCCGCGAAGAAGGCCAGCGGGTCCTGCAGGCGGAGCGGGTCCCGCATCGCATACGCCTCGGCGTAGCGGGCGCCGATCATGCGCCCGTACTGCCTCGCCCGCGCCTCCATCGCCTCCAGGAAGCCGCCGTGCCCGAAGAAGCGGCGGTCGATCTCCAGCCCCGCCTCGCCCACCTGCGAGGCGTGCGCCTCGAGCGCCGCCACCTTCTCCTCCCAGACCTCGCCCACGTCGACGCAGAAGCTGGGCCGCTCCATCGCCTCGTTGATGGGGTAGAAGAGCAGCGCCCGCACCACGTGGTAGGGCGCCCCCAGCTCCAGGCGGCGCAGGCCCGCGTAGAGGACGGCCCGCTCCGCCAGCGCGCCGGCCGCGGCGTGGTCGGGATGGCGGTCGGACCGCCACGGCGCCAGCACCACCACGGGCCGCGCCTGCCGGATCCAGAGCGCCAGGCGGCGCGCCGCCTCCGGCTCGTCGCGGACGGCCGTGTCCGGGAGGCCGAGGTTGAGGCGGAAGCGGGCGCCCAGCCGGCGCGCCGCCTCCTCCGCCTCCCGCGCGCGGATCTCCGCGTCCCCCCGGCTCCCCATCTCGCCGCGGCTCAGGTCGACCAGCCCGATGCGATGCCCGCGCCGGCGCTCCAGCGCCAGAAGCCCGGCGCAGCCCAGCTCGATGTCGTCCGGGTGGGGACCGATGGCCAGGATCTCCACCGGTTCCGCCGCGGCCGCCGCACCGCCCGCCATCGTCGCCCTCGCCCCCCGCCGGCTTCCTCGCTCGCCGTCGCCCAGCATAGCGCAGGAAGCGCGCCTGGACCGAGCCCCGGCGCCCTCCTCACCCCAGCTCCAGCACGCGCGCCCCCGGCACCTCCCGCCGGGCGGCCTCGACCACGTGCGGATGGCAGGTGAAGAGGAGCACCTGCTGCCCCTCCGCGAACTCGCCCAGCGCCCGCAGAGCGGCGCCCAGCCGCGCCGGATCGAAGTCGACGAGGGCGTCGTCGATCACTACCGGAAGGCTGCCCCCGCTCCGCCGCACTTCCTCGATGTAGGCCAGGCGCATGGCCAGGTAGAGCTGCTCCTGGGTCGCGCGGCTCAGCTGCCAGGGCTCGAGCGGGGCCGCCCCGGGGGCGGCAGGGTGGAGGCGCGGCAGGCGCTCGCCGAGGCTGAGGCTCACCCCCTGGTAGCGGCCGCCCGTGAAGCGTTCGAAGAGGCGGGAGGCGCTGCGGATGACGCCAGGCTGGCGCTCGCGCTCGAAGCGCTCGCGACCGGCGGCCAGGAGTTCGGCGGCCAGGGTGAGGCGGCGCCAGGCCGCCGCCCGCTCCTCGACGTGCGCGCGCAGGCGGGCCTCCTCGTCCTCCAGCTCGGCCACGCGCCGGCTCCTCTCCAGCTGCTCGGCGCGCAGGCCCAGTTCGCCCAGCCGCCGCTGGGCCTGGGCGAGCCGGAGGCGGAGCGCCTCGGCGCGTCCGGCAGCGGCGGCCTGCCGGCTTTCCAGCTCGTCCCCGCCGGCGGCCAGCCGCTCGCCCAGCTCGGCCAGCGGGTCGCCGGCCGCCGGCCAGAGCTCCAGCGCGCCGGCGCGCAGCTCGCCCTCCAGCGTGGCCAGGCGGGCGGCCTCCTCCCGCCAGCGGGCCGCCCGCGCGGCCACCGCCGGCAGCTCCGCCTCGTCCGATACGCCGCCCCGCTCGAGCAGTGCCCGGACACCCGCCTCCACCTCGGCGGCCTCCGCCTCCAGCTGGCGTCGCTCCGCCTCCAGCCGCCGGAGCTCCGCCGCGGCCCGCTCGCGCCGCTGGAGCTGGCCGCGTGCCGCCTCCAGCCGCTGGCGCAGGGCCGCCGGCTCGGCCGCCGCGCCGACCCGCCCGGCCAGCGCGGCCAGTCGCCGCCGGAAGGCCTCAGCCTCCGCGCGCAACGCCTCCAGCCTCTCGCGCTGCCGCCGCCGGCGCGCCATCTCGTCGCGCGCCTCGCGCGCCTCCATCAGCCAGGCTTCCAGCTCTTCGGCAGGAAGCCCCCGCGGGATCCCGACGCGCCCGCACCACGCGGCGAGGCGCGCACGCGCCTGCTCCTCCTCCCGCACGGCCGCGGCCAGCGCCTCCGCCAGCCGCTCCCGCCGGCTCCGCCAGCGCAACCGCTCCGTCTCCAGCGAGCGGCGGAGCTCCGCCTCGCGCCAGCCGGCGGGCGCCAGGGCCACGGCCAGCGCCGCCGCGAGGGCCAGGAGGCCGAGCCAGCCCGCCCAGGCGGGTCCGCCCAGGAGCCTGGCCGCCAGGGCGACGAGCCCCGCCAGGCCGAGCCCGCCCGCGGCCGCGCGGGCCAGGAGGGCTCCCGTTCCGGCGCCCGCCGGCAGCGCCGCCGCCGCCTCGGCGCCGGCCAGCTCCAGCTGCTGCATCTGCCCGCGCAGCGCCTCCGCGCGCTCGCGCGCCTTGAGCGCCTCGCGCGCGTGGCGGCGACCCTCTTCCTCGTCCGCCTCCGGCCGGCGCTCGACCACTCCTTCCAGCGCCGCCGGATCGAGCCCGAGCCGCGCCGCGCGCTGCTCGAGCCGCCGCTCCGTCTCCGCCAGCTCCGCCTCCAGCTGCGCGGCGCCGGCGAGGCGCCGCTCCTGCTCGGGCCACTCGCCGAGGAGCGCCTCCACCTCGCCCGCCGCCTCCAGGACGGCGGCCGGAAGGGGCTCGGCCAGCACCGCCTCCTCCGCCGCCACCGCCTCCGCCAGCCGCCGGCGCCGTTCTTCCAGCCGCTCGCGCCGCCTGCGCAGCTCCTCGAGCCGCTCCACCGCATCGGCCGGGAGCGCGGCCAGCCCCCGCTCGCGCTCCACCTCCTGGGCTAGCCGCCGCCACTCGCGCCAGCGCGGGCGGAGATCGAGGAGCCGTGCCAGCTGCCGCGCCTCCGCCTCGGCTTCGGCCAGCTCCGGCTCCAGCCGGCGGAGCTCGGCCTCCGTCTCCGCCCGCTCCCGCCGGAGCGGCTCCAGCTGCTCCAGCTCGCCCCGCGCCGCCGCCAGCCGCCGCTCGATGTCGGCCAGCTCCAGGAGGAGGCGGTTCAGCTCCCGCCCCGTGCGGCCCTGCGGGCGCCAGATGGCGTTCCGCTCCTGCTCGAGGCGCTGCTCCACGGCGGGTATCTCGGCGGCGCCGAAGCCGGCGCTGTAGATCCGCCGCCCCACCTCGCCGGCGGCGAGCTGGCGCAAGTCGGCCAGCTCGGCCAACGAGAAGGCGAAGACGGCGGTGTAGTCGCTCCGCTCCATCCGGCCCAGCAGCCTGGCCAGCTCCGCCTCGGCCTCCGCGGCCTCCAGCGTGACGCCGTCGCGCTCCAGCCAGAGGCGCCCGCGCCCCCTCTTCTCGTGGAAGCGGCGGCCGAGGAGGAGCGGCCCCAGCGGGCTCTCCAGCTCCACCTCGCCGCCCCACCCGTCCGCCGGCTCGGGCCGGTAGAGGTTGACCGGCTCGCCCCCCCGGGAGAGCGGCGGCAGGTCGTAGAGCATCCCCACCCAGAAGGCGAGGAGCGTGCTCTTTCCCGCCTCGTTGGGACCCGCGAGGATCGTCAGCCCCGGCCCGAGGGGGCCGAGGCGGAGGTCGCGCAGGGCGCCGAAACGCGCCACGGAGAGCGCGCGCAGGCGGAGGCCCCAGGCGCCCCAGGCGCCCCGGTCCGCCGGGCCGGACCTCCCCTCCCCCGCCTCCGCCCTCACCTGGCCCCACCCCCGGCGCGCCGCGCCCGCTCCTCCTCCAGGAGGTCGAGGAGGAGGGCCAAGGCCTCCTGGAGCTCCTCGCCCGCGAGTCGCTCGTCCGGCGGCGCCAGGTGGCGGGCCAGCCCGCCGCGGGCGTAGAGCGGCTCCAGCGCGCGGCGGAAGCGTTCCGCGACCCCGCCCCCGGCCAGCGCCTCGCGCGTGATCCGCGCCAGCTCGCCCTCGAAGGAAGGCTCCTCGGCCAGCTGCTCCAGCGGCCGCGGCGGGCGCGTCTCCCGCTCCAGGCGACCGATCCAGACCGGCGGCCGGCGCCCGCCCGTCCTGCGCCGCAGCTCCTCCAGCAGCTCCCCGGCCAGGCCGGGCCGGCGCAGGCTGGCGTCCAGCGGGCCGCGGCCGGTCAGGCGCAGGAGGGCGATGAGGCCGCGCCCCTCGCCCGCCAGCTCCGCGGCCGCCTCCTCCACCGCCCAGAGGAGCGCCCGCTGGAGCGCTTCCTCGTCCTCCAGGCCGTCGATGGCCACCTCCAGCCGGCGCCACTCCACGCCGTGGGTGGGCACGAAACGCAGGCGGCTCTCGCGCCCCTCCACCTCCACCAGGTAGCAGCCGCGGGGGCCCAGCTCGCGGGGGTTGCGGCCCTGAGTGTTGCCGGGGTAGACGATCGCCGGCGCCGCCACCCTCAGCTCCAGGCGGTTGTGGACGTGGCCCAGCGCCCAGTAGTCGAAGCCGCCCGCCAGCAGGTCCTCCAGGCCGGCCGGCGCGTAGGCGTCGTGGCCCGGCTGGCCGCCCACGTTGGCGTGGAGCACGGCCACCGCGTAGGGCGTCTCGCGGTCGCGGCGGAGGAGGCGCGCGTAATTCTCGCGCACCTCGCGGCGCGGATAGCCGATGCCCCAGACGCGTGCCAGCTCGCGCCCCTCGCGCAGCACCGGGTAGGAGGCGGGGCTCCCCGGCGGGAAGAAGCGGACCGTCTCCGGCCACTCCAGGCGCGGCCGCCAGCCGCCCTCGTGGTCGTGGTTGCCCGAGGCGACGAAGGCGGGGATGCCGCGGCGGGCCAGCTCCGCCAGGGCGTCGCGCAGGCGGTTGGCCGCCACGAGGCTCCGGTCCGCCTCGTCCCAGACGTCGCCCGCCAGAACCAGGAAGCTCGCCTCCTCCTCGACGCAGAGGCGGACGATGCGCTCCAGCGCGCCCAGCGTCGCCTCGCGCACCGCCCGAGCCATCTCCGGCGCCGCTTCCTCCAGGCCGGTCAGGCCGCTGTCCAGGTGCAGGTCGGCGGCGTGCACGAACTTGAAACGGGACATGCACCTGCTCTTCGCCCCATCGGTCCTCTTCCCTCCGTCCCATGGGAAGCGACGCCCGGACACGCGCGGGGTGGAATTGCACAGATTTTCACTTTGTGCAACAATCGGGGAGGCCGGATCGCACGGGGTGAAAGGACGCCCCGCGACTCTCCGTGGAAGAGGGGATCCCCCATGCCCAGATCGCGCACGCGCCGCCCGGGCTCCAGCCACCGCGAGAGCCCGCACGTCCAGGTGCTGGACCGGGCGCTCACCCTTCTCGAGACGCTGGCCCGCGAGGAGAACGGGCTCGGGCTTGTGGAGGCGGCCAACCGGGCCCAGCTCCACCCCAGCACCACCTACCGCCTGCTGAGCACGCTGGTCAGCCACGGCTTCGTCACCCACGACGACGAGACGGGGCGCTACCGCATCGGCCTCAAGGCCTTCGAGGTGGGAAGCTCCTTCCGCCCGCCCAGCGAGCTCAGGAAGCTGGCACCGGGCGTCCTCCGCGCCCTCATGTCGCTGACCGGCGAGACGGCCAATCTGGCCATCCTGGAGCGGGGCGAGGCCACCTACATCGACCAGGTGGAGTCGCCCAGCCTCCTGGGCATGCACGCGCGCATCGGCCGGCGCGTCCCCGTCCACTGCACCGGGGCGGGCAAGGCCATCCTCAGCCACCTGAGCGAGGAGGAGGTGGACGCCATCCTCGCCGAGCACGGCCTCCCCGCCTTCACGCCCAACACCATCACCGACCGCGACCGGCTGATGGAGGAGCTGCGGAGGACGCGCGAGCGCGGTTACGCCCTGGACAACGAGGAGATCGAGCTGGGCGTCCGCTGTGTGGCCGCGCCCGTCCTGGACCAGAAGGGCCGTCCGGTGGCGGCGCTGAGCGTCACCGGCCCGGTGACGCGCTTCCACGACGACCGCCTGCCCATGCTGGTCAACGCCATCCGCGCCGCCGCGGCCGACCTCTCCTCCAAGCTCGGCTACCGTCCCTCCTGAGGCGAGAGCCGCCCGCACCCCGGGGGAGCGCGCATCCGGCCCCCGGCCGCGCCGGCCGGGGGCTTGACGCACCTGCTACGATACCCACCGGGGTATATTTCCCGGGGGAGGTGGGCTCTTCATGCTGGGACCCCTGTTCCGCCAGGCCGACCTGGTGGTGGTGGGCGGCGGCCCGGCCGGGGCCACGGCGGCGCTCTATGCGGCGCGGGCCGACCTGGACGTCGTCGTCGTGGACAAGGGGCTGACCAGCGGCGCCCTGGGCATGACGGGCCGCGTGGAGAACTATCCCGGCCTGCCCGGAGCCACGGGGGCGGAGATCGTCGAGTCGATCCGCAGGCAGGCGGCCGCCTTCGGGGCCGACTTCGTCCAGGCCCAGGCCATCGGCGTCGACTTCGCCGGCGAGATGAAGACCGTCTACACCTCGCAGGGCGACTACCGCGCGCGGGCGGTCATCCTGGCCACCGGCGCCATGGCGCGGGCGCGCCGGGTGCCCGGCGAAGAGGAGCACGTGGGGCGCGGCGTCTCCTACTGCGCCACCTGCGACGCCGCCTTCTTCCGCGACCGGCGCGTGGCGGTGGTGGGGGGGAGCGACGAGGCGGTGGAGGAGGCGCTCTTCGCCGCCACCTTCGCCTCGGAGCTGCTCCTCCTCGTCCCCGAACGCGAGCCCAAGGCCCGGCCGGAGCTCCTGGGCCGGCTGGAGCAGCTGCCCCACGTCCGGCTGCTTCCGGGCCACCGCCTGCTGGCGGTGGTGGGGGACGGGCGGCAGATGGAAGGGATCCGCGTCCGCACTCCGAGCGGCGAGGAGAAAATGCTGGAGGTGGCGGCCGTCTTCGTCTACCTGCAGGGCAACCGCCCGGAGACCGGCTTCCTGGGCGAGGCGGTCCGGTTGACGCCGGCCGGCTGCGTCGAGGTGGACGAGAACCTGGAGACCAGCGTGGCGGGCGTCTACGCCGCCGGCGACCTGCTCTGCGGCGGCGTCAAGCAGGCGGTGCTGGCCGCCGCCCAGGGCGCCCGCGCCGCCATCGAGGCGGAGCGGCGGCTGCGCGGCCGCGCGCTCGCCCGCGTCGACTGGAAGTAGGAAGCCCCGCCGGCGCTCCGGAGCGGCTGCCCGACGGGCGGGGGGCATACCCTTCCGGGTATGCCCCCCGCCTTTTCCCCGTCTCCGTGACGCGTGCGGGACGGCGAGGCTCTCGCCGTCCCCCGCCGCCTCCCCGCTCAGCGTCCCGTCAGGCTGAAGCCCTCCAGGACCGCCCGCCGCTCCTCCTCCGAGAGCGGCCGGGGCGCGCCGGCGACCACCTCTGGCTTGTACTGCGGCAGCAGCTGGTCATAGGGGACGCGCTCGGGATCCTCGAAGAGGATGCCCTCCACCAGACCGCCGGTCTCGGCGAGCTTGCGCAGGGCGGCCATGCGGTCCAGGCGGGAGTACGCGGCATCGGCGTCGATGTCCACCAGGCGCTGGCGCAGGTAGTCGTAGCCGTACTCCTCGTTGAACGTGACGCAGGGGCTGAAGACGTTGACCAGCGAGAAGCCGCGGTGCTGGATGGCCGCGCGCAGGATGGTTGCCAGGTGGTCGATGTGGCCCGAGAAGCCCTGGGCCACGAAGCTGGCGCCCAGCCCCAGCGCCAGACCCAGCGGCGAGAGCGGGTTGTCCGAGCTCCCGTAGGGAGCGGAGCGCGTCACCCGGCCCAGCGGCGTCGTGGGCGCCGTCTGGCCGACGGTCAGGCCGTAGACGTCGTTGTTCATGACCACGTAGGTGATGTCCACGTTCCTGCGGATGGCGTGGACCAGATGGCCGACGCCGATGCCGTAGCCGTCGCCGTCGCCGCCCACGGCCAGGACGGTCAGTTCCGGGTTGGCCAGTTTGGCCGCCTGGGCGACGGGCAGCGTCCGGCCGTGCAGGCCGTGGAAGCCGTAGGTGCCGATGTAGCTGGAGAGCTTGCCCGAGCAGCCGATGCCGCTGACCACCAGTACCCGGTGGGGCTCGATCTGGAGGTCCACCAGCGCCCGCTGCAGTCCGCGCAGGACGCCGAAGTCGCCGCAGCCGGGGCACCAGGTGGGCGTCTCCGCGCGGTAGTCGTTGAGGGTCACCTTGCGCGTCTCGATCACGCTCATCGTCCGAGCACCTCCCGGGCCGAGGCGAGCACCTCGGCGGTGGTGAAGGGGTTGCCGTCGAACTTCAGGCAGGAGCGGAAGTCGCCGCCTCCCAGCTGGCGCCGAAGCTCGCCGGCCAGCTGGCCGCCGGCGTTCTGCTCCACCACCAGCACCCGCTTCCCCCGCAGCTCGGCGGCCAGCGCCTCGGCGGGGAAGGGGCGCAGGACGCGCAGGTGCACGTGGCGGGCGCGCACCCCTTCCTCCTCCAGCGCACGGCGCGCCTCCTCGATGGGCCCGTAGGTGCCGGCGAAACCGACCAGCACCAGCTCCGCCTCCTCCGGCCCGCTGGTCCAGAGCGCCTCGCCCATCAGCTCGGGGTCGGCCGCCGCGGCCTCCATCTTGCGCAGGCGCTTGGTCATCTGCGCCACGCGCGGTTCGGCGTCTTCGGTGATGTGGCCCTCCACGGTGTGCTCGTCGCCCACCACGGTGGTCGTCTTGCCCGGTACCCCGGGCAGCACCCGCGGCGAGACGCCGCTCTCGGTCAGCTGGAAACGCGGGTAGGTGTGGGGCGCGTAGGCGCCCGGCTCGAGGTCGAGCAGGCCGCGCTCGATGGGGAGGCGCCGGAGCTCCTCCAGGTCGACGTTGCGCACGTCCAGGGCCAGGTTCAGGTCGGAGGCGACGATCACGGGGCACTGGTACTTCTCGGCCGCGTTGAAGGCCGCCTGGATGGCCCAGAAGGCGTCGGCGGTGGTGGCCGGGCTGAGGACGATGCGCGGCTGGTCACCATGCGAGCCGTAGAGGATCTCGTTCAGGTCGCTCTGCTCGGGGCGCGTGGGCAGCCCGGTGGCCGGCCCGCCGCGCTGGGCGTCGACGATGACCAGCGGCGTCTCGGTCATGGCGGCGATGCTGATGCCCTCCTGCATCAGCGAGAGGCCGGGACCGGAGGTGGCCGTCCAGGCCCGCTGACCCGCCAGGCTGGCGCCGACGGCGTAGTTGACCGCGGCCACCTCGTCCTCCGCCTGGACGACCGCGCCGCCCACCTGCGGCAGCCACTTGGCCAGCCACTGCAGGATCTCGCTGGCCGGCGTGATGGGATAGGCGAAGAAGAGCCGGCTACCCGCCTCCAGCGCGCCCCAGCCCATGGCCTCGTCGCCCTGGAGCAGGACGCGCCGACCCGGTGCCGGCTTCTCGGGCATGGCGAGCGGTTCCACGCCCAGCCGGTGGACGGCCTCCCAGCCGAGCCGGTAGGCCTGCCGGTTCTGCTCGACCACTTCCTCGCCCTTGCGGCCGAAGCGCGAGGCGAAGTATTCGTCCAGCGCCTCCTCGCCCCAGCCCAGGAGCGCTCCCGTGGCACCCAGCGCCACCGTGTTGGCCATGATGGCGCCGCCCGCCTGCTTGGCCAGCGCCAGGAAGTCGACCGGAACCAGGCGCGCCGGGCTGCCCTCCGGCAGCTCGGGCTTCTTGGCGGCGTTGGCCAGGACGAGCGAGCCCGCGTGCAGTCTCCCCGCGTCGTGGTCGATGGAGGCCTGGTCGAAGGCGACCAGGATGTCCACCTGGTCGCCGGGCGTCAGGAGCGGTTCCGACCCGACGCGAACCTGGTAGTGGGTGTGCCCGCCCTTGATCAGGCTCATGAAGTGCCGGTGCGAGGCCACGTAGTAGCCCTCTTCGTGCATGATCTGCAGGAAGAGCGCCCCGGCGGACTCGATGCCCTCGCCTTGGGCGCCGCCCACCTGCCAGACCAGATCGCGGCGCTTCACGTCCCATCCCCCCCGCCGGGTCCGCACGCCTCCCGACGGGTGGGACCCGGTTCGCGAAAATTTCACTGCTCACAATCGCGTTTTGCGTACCAGCAAAACACGATCATTTCGAAATCATTGTAGCAAGGCGCCCTGAGCAATGTAAATCCGAATCTGGCAAAAGGCGCTTGCGGGTCGTGGAATTTTCACGTGGCGGGCAAGCTGCGTACCCAGTTGGCCAGCAGCTTCATCCCCTCCGGGGTCAGTACCGACTCCGGGTGGAACTGCACCCCCTCGCAGGGAAACTTCCTGTGGCGGACGCCCATCACCAGGTGACCGCCCCCGGGCGCCTCCGTCACCGCCGTCACCTCCAGCTCCGGCGCGGGCCGGCCGCCCGCGCCCTCCTCCACCACCAGCGAGTGGTAGCGCGTCGCCTCGAAGGGGACGGGGAGCCCCTCGTAGAGGGGCGAACCGGTGCCGGGCAGCGGCCGGACAGGCGACGTCTTGCCGTGGACCGGCTCGGGGGCGCGGACCACGCGCGCCCCGAAGGCGACGGCGACGGCCTGGTGCCCCAGGCAGACGCCCAGGATGGGCAGGCGCGGCGCCAGCGCGCGCACCAGCTCCACCGAGATGCCGGCCTCCTCGGGTCGCCCCGGGCCGGGCGAGAGCAGGAGCCCGCGCGGCCGCATCCGCTCCACCTGCTCGACGCTGGTGGTGTCGTTGCGGACCACCTCCACCGCCTCGCCGGCGGCCGCCACCTCCAGCGCCTGGACCAGGTTGTAGGTGAAGGAGTCGTAGTTGTCGACGACCAGGATCACGCCCGCTCCACCTCCCTGCGGGCCGGGGCGGGGAGGAGGGGCCCGCCGCCCGCCTCCTCGAGGGCGCGGATGAGGGCGGCGGCCTTGTTCCGGCTCTCCTCCCACTCGCGCTCGGCCACCGAGTCGTAGACGATGCCGGCGCCGGCCTGCACCTCCGCCCGGCCCGGCTCGCAGAGAATGGTGCGGATGGCGATGCAGGTGTCCATGTCTCCGTCGAAGCCGAACCAGCCCACCGCGCCCGCGTAGGGTCCGCGCCGCTCTCCCTCCTCCGCCGCCAGCAGCTCGATGGCGCGCACCTTGGGGGCGCCCGAGACCGTGCCCGCGGGGAAGCAGGAGGCGAGCGCGTCGATCGCGTCCAGCCCGGGCCGCAGGCGGCCGCGCACGGAGCTGACCAGGTGCATGACGTGCGAGTAGCGCTCCACCCCCATCAGCTCCTCCACGCGGACGCTGCCCCGCTCGGCCACGCGGCCCACGTCGTTGCGCGCCAGGTCGACCAGCATGACGTGCTCGGCGCGCTCCTTGGGATCGGCCAGCAGCTCGACGGCCAGGCGCTCGTCCTCCTCGCGCGTCGCCCCCCGCGGCCGCGTCCCGGCGATGGGCCGGGTGCTCACCTCGCCCGCCTCGACGCGGACCAGGAGCTCGGGCGAGGAGCCCACCAGCTGGCGCTCGCCGAAGTCGATCAGGAAGAGATAGGGCGAGGGGTTGATGGCGCGCAGGGCGCGGTAGATCTCCAGCGCGCCCGGGGCGCCTTCCAGTACCCAGCGCTGGGAGAGCACCGCCTGGAAGATCTCGCCGGCTGCGATGGCCGCGCGCAACCGTTCCACCCGCTCCAGGAACTCCTCCCGCGAGCTCCCCTGGCGCACCTGCAGCTCCCCCGGCGCGGCGGCCGGGAAGGCCGCCGCCGGAAGCGGCCCGTGGATGGCGGCCAGCACCTCCTCCACCGCCGCCAGCGCGGCGTGGTAGGCGGCCAGCGGCGCCGGGCCGGCCGGCGCCAGGTGGAGGACGCCGATACGGTGGAGCAGGTGGTCGAGAAAGACCACCGTCTCGGCGAACTGGAACTCCGCCTCCGGCCAGCCGGCGGCGGGACTATCCGGCTCGCGCAGGCGGCCCGGCCCCAGCGCCGCCTCCAGGCGGGGCTCCAGGTGGCGGACCGCCTCGTAGGCCAGGTAGCCCACCGCGCCACCGCGGAAGCGGACCTCCGCCGCGACCGGCGCCACCCGCTCGCGGCGGAGCTCGCTGCGCAGCGCCTCCCAGGGGGTGCCCGGCAGCCAGGAGCGCTCCCGGCGCCCGCCCAGCCGCCGCTCCACCTCCGTCCCGCCCGGACGCGAGCGGAGGCGCACGTAGGGGCGCAGGCCGATGAAGGAGTAGCGCCCCACGGCCTGGCCGCCCTCCACGCTCTCGAGCAGGAAGGTGGCGCCCAGGGGGCGCAGCTTTAGAAAGAGACTGATGGGCGTCTCCAGGTCGTTGGCCTCCAGCCTGAGGAGCGGCACGCGGTCGAAACGGGCCGCCTTCTCCAGGAAGTCCGCCTGCTCGCGGTCCAGCAACCGCCTCACCTCCGTCCCACCCGCACCGGCGGCTCCCCGCGAGGCCGGGGGCGCCCGCGCGGGGCGGCCCGGAAACGGACGAGGCCTTCCGCCCCGCATGGGGCGGAAGGCCTCGTCTCCGCTGTGCCACCCATCTTCGGAAGCGGCCGGCCCGCCGGCCGCTTCCCTCTGCCCGGTACGCGGAGCCTCCCGGCCGCGCCGGGCGCTCTTGAATACCGGCCCCCTTCTAACGGTGGGGTTCCGGGTCCGCCTACCCGACCGCCGGCTCGCGGCGCGCTCGAGGCACCGCCGGCGGCCGCTCGGGGACCGGCTCGGGGCTCCATTCGCCGGGCGCCCGGCCGCCGGCTCGCACCTTCCGCCGGCTCTCTGCCTGGGCTGGCCGCCCGGGTACTCTTCCCCTCCTCGCCGTTCGCTGCCGATCCGGATGTTGCTCGCATTCTAGGAGCCGCCGCGCGGCGCCGTCAAGGCGGCCGGGTCTGAATACTTATGCAAACCGGTTCTACGCCGCGAGCATTGCCACCGCTTGGCGAACCCGGCGATACGCCGCGGCGGCTTGCTATGTATAATTACACGGTCGTCCGGCGGCCTCGCGCTCCGGCGGACTTCGGCCTTGCCGACCGGCAGGGCGAGGCCGGGTTCCCGTCGAACTGCGGAGCCGTCAGACGGACGGTTGAACGTCTTACCTTGACAGCAAGGAGCGATGCGCACATGATTCGTAGAACCCGTCGCCTCCGCTCGCTCTCGTTCGCCCTTCTGGCGGGCCTGCTGCTCGCCGCGGCGGGCTGCGGCGGCCAGGCGCCCGCCTCGGGGGGCGCTGCCTCCTCGGGGACGGCTTCCTCCTCCTCGTCCTCCTCCGGCGCCACCGGCAAGAGCTATCTCCAGGTGGGCACCGAGGCCGCCTACGCTCCCTTCGAGTCGGTGGACCCTGCCACCGGGAAGTACGTCGGCTTCGACATGGAGCTGATCGACGCCGTCGCCAAGGCCGCCGGCTTCGCCGGCGCCCAGATCCACAACATCAAGTGGGACGGCCTCATCCCGGCGCTCAATGACCACGAGGTGGACGCGGTCATCTCGGCCATGACCATCACCGACGACCGCGCCAAGAGCGTCACCTTCTCCGACCCGTACTTCACCGCCGGCCAGGTGATCGGCGTCAAGCAGGGCAGCTCCATCAAGACGCCCGACGACCTGGCGGGCAAGAAGGTGGGCGTACAGGCCAACACCACCGGCGACTACGCGGCCCAGAAGGTGAAGGGAGCCATCGTAGTCCGCTACCCGCAGACGCCCGACGCCATCAACGCGCTGCTCAACGGCGACGTAGAGGCGGTGGTGATCGATGCGCCGGTCCTCTACAACTTCATCAAGGAGAACCCCGACCGCGGCGTCGTCGCCGCCGGCGAGCCCTTCACGGTGGAGTACTACGGCATCGCCATGCGCAAGGGAGACACCGAGCTGGCGGCCAAGATCAACCAGGCGCTGGCCAAGGTGAAGGCGGACGGCACCTACCAGAAGCTCTACGACAAGTACTTCGCGGCGAAGTGAGCTCGCGCGGCGATGGACATCCGCTGGGACGTCGTCGCCCGTTTCCTGCCCTTTCTGCTCGAGGGCGTGCCGACCACCCTGCTGCTCTCGGTGGCCGGGATCGGCATCGCCCTCGTCTGGGGCCTGCTCCTGGCGCTGGGCCGGCTCTCGCCCAACGCCTGGTTCCAGCGGCCGGCGGCCGCCTACATCACGTTCTTCCGCGGGACGCCGCTGCTGGTGCAGATCATGCTGATCCACTACGCGGCGCCGCAGCTCTTCGGCTACCACCCGCTGCCGCCGCTGACCGACGGCATCCTTGCCCTGGGCCTCAACTCCTCGGCCTACGTGGCGGAGATCTATCGCGCCGGCATCCTCTCGGTGCCGCGGGGGCAGATGGAGGCGGCGCGCTCGCTGGGCATGAGCTACCGGCTGGCCATGCGCCTGGTCATCCTGCCGCAGGCCTTCCGCGTGGCCGTGCCGCCGCTCTTCAACGAGTTCATCGCCCTGACCAAAGACTCGTCGCTGGTCTTCGTCCTGGGCGTCCTGGAGCTGATGAGCCGCGGCAGCGTGGCCGCGGGCACCGTCTACCGCTATCTGGAGATCTGGGTGCCGGTGGCGCTCCTCTACCTCGCCCTGACGTCCGTCTTCTCCCTGCTGGCGGGCGCGGTGGAGAGGAGGCTGGGCCTGCATGATCAGCGTCCGCAACTTGCGTAAGCGCTTCGGCTCGCTGGAGGTGCTGCGCGGCATCGACCTGGAGGTGGCGCCGCGCGAGGTGATCGTGGTGGTGGGACCGAGCGGCTCGGGCAAGTCCACCTTCCTCCGCTGCCTCAACGGGCTGGAGCGGCCCACCTCCGGCGAGGTGCGCATCGACGGCCTCTCGCTGACCGAGCCGGGCGTCGACCTGGACCGCCTCCGCCAGAAGGTGGGCATGGTCTTCCAGTCCTTCAACCTCTTCCCGCACCTGACGGCGCTCCAGAACGTGACGCTGGCGCCGATCCGCGTGCGCGGGCTGCGGCCTGCGGAGGCGCGCGACCTGGGGCTGGCCATGCTGGCCCGGGTCGGCCTGGCCGAGAAGGCCTCCGCCTACCCCTCCCAGCTCTCCGGAGGCCAGCAGCAGCGCGTGGCCATCGCCCGCGCGCTGGCCATGCAGCCCGAGGTGATGCTCTTCGACGAGCCCACCTCGGCGCTCGACCCGGAGATGATCAAGGAAGTGCTGGACGTGATGGAGGGGCTGGCGCGCGACGGCATGACCATGCTGGTGGTCAGCCACGAGATGGGCTTCGCGCGCCACGTGGGCACGCGCCTCCTCTTCATGGACCAGGGGACCATCCTGGAGGAGGCCGAGCCCGGGCGCTTTTTCGAGGACCCCCAGCACCCGCGTGCCCGGGCCTTCCTCTCCAAGATCCTGCGCTGAGCGGCCGGGGGGCGGCCGGCCCAGGCCCGGCCTAGGCGGCGGCCGCCTCCCGCTCCAGGAAGCCCGCCACCATGGGCCCCAGCTCCTCCAGGTCGATCAGGAAGGCGTCGTGTCCGTCGTCCGCCCGCATCTCGCGGTAGCTGGCGCGCACCCCCGCGCGCCGGGCCGCCTGGTAGAGCGCGCGCACCTCCTCCGGCGGGTAGAGCCGGTCGCTGGCGATGCCGACCAGCAGCAGCTCGCCGCGAATCCGCCCCAGCGCCGCCTCCAGCCCGCCCCAGGCTCCGCCCAGGTCGTAGAGGTCCATGGCGCGGGTCAGGTAGAGGTAGGAGTTGGCGTCGAAGCGGTCGACCAGCTTCTCCCCCTGGTAGGCGAGATAGCTCTCCACGGCCAGCTGGTCGCTCCATCCGCCCTGCGGCGGGAGCTGCCAGCGGCGGCCGAACTTCCGCTCCATGGAGCCCCACGAGTGGTAGGTGATCATGGCCACCTGGCGGGCCACGGAGAGGCCGCGGACCGGCCCCGGCGTGCCGTAGTAGTCGCCCCCGCGCCAGGCGGGATCGGCCAGGATGGCCGCCCGCTGCGCCGCTCCCCAGGCGATGGCCGTGGCCGAGTGGGCGGCCGGCGCCCCGATGGCCACCACCCGCCCCACCCGCTCGGGCGCCTCCACGGCCCAGGTGAGGGCGCGCATGCCGCCCAGCGAGCCGCCCACCACGCAGTGGAGGCGGTCGATGCCCAGCCGGTCCAGCAGGCGGATCTCCGCCCGCACCATGTCCCGCACCGTGATCAGCGGGAAGCGCAGCCCCCAGGGACGGCCGTCGGGCGCCGGAGAGGAGGGGCCGGTGGAGCCCTGGCAACCGCCCAGCACGTTCGCCGCCAGGATGAACCAGCGCTCCGTGTCGATGGGAGCGCCCGGGCCCACCATCCCCTCCCACCAGCCCGGCAGGTCGTTCTCGTCATGCGAGGCGACGTGCGCGTCGCCCGTCAGGGCGTGCTCCACCAGCACTACGTTGCCCCCGTCCGGATCGAGGCGGCCCCAACTCTCGAAGCGGAGACGGAAGGGGCCCAGCCGGCCGCCCAGCTCCAGCTCCAGGGGCGGGTCGCCCGGCTCGCCCGTTCCCAGGACGGCGAAGCCCTTCGTCGCCACGGCCACGGTGCCCGCCATGCCGCTCACCGTCTTCTCAGGCGGCGCCGGCTGCCCGCCGCGCCGCCGCTTCCAGCGCCTGCTCCAGGTCGGCGATCAGGTCGCGCACGTCCTCGATGCCGATGGAGGCCCGCACCAGCTCCGGGGTCACCCCTGTGGCCCGCTGCTCCTCCTCGCTCAGCTGCTGGTGGGTGGTGGTGGCGGGGTGGATGATGAGTGAGCGCGCGTCGCCCACGTTGGCCACGTGGCGGAAGAGGCGGAGGGCGTCGATGAAGGCCCGGCCGGCCTCCCGCCCCCCCTCCAGGCCGAAGGCGAGGATGGCGCCCGCCCCCCGGGGCAGGTACTTCTCCGCCAGGGCGTGGTAAGGATCGCCGGGCAGGCCCGGGTAGCGGACCCAGGAGACGTCGGGCCGCCGGCTCAGCCACTCCGCCACCGCCTGGGCGTTCCGCACGTGACGCTCCATGCGCAGCGGCAGCGTCTCCACCCCCTGCAGGATGAGAAAGGCGTTGAAGGGGCTGAGCGCCGGACCCAGGTCCCGGAGCAGTTGGGTGCGGGCCTTGGTCACGTAGGCCGCGGCCCCGAACTGGCGCGTGTAGCGGACGCCGTGATAGGTGGGGTCGGGCTCGGTCAGCTCGGGGAACTTCCCGTTCTCCCAGTCGAAGCGCCCTCCGTCCACCAGGATGCCGCCGATGGAGTTGCCGTGGCCCCCCAGGAACTTGGTCATGGAGTGGACGACCACGTCGGCGCCCCATTCGATGGGGCGGCAAAGATAGGGCGTGGCGAAGGTGTTGTCCACGATCAGCGGCAGCCCCGCCTCGTGCGCGACCGCGGCCACCGCCTCGATGTCCAGCACGTCCAGGCGGGGGTTGCCCAGCGTCTCGGCGTAGAGGGCGCGCGTCCGCGGCCCGATGGCACGCCGGAAGTTCTCGGGCTCCGAGGGGTCGACGAAGCGGACGGTGATGCCGTAACGCGGCAGCGTGGCGGCGAAGAGGTTGTAGCTGCCGCCGTACAGGTTGGAGCTGGCCACGATCTCGTCGCCCGCCCGGGCGATGTTGAGGATGGCCAGCGTCTCGGCCGCCTGGCCCGAGGCGACGGCCAGCGCCCCCACGCCGCCCTCCAGTGCCGCCACGCGCTCCTCCAGCACGGCGACCGTCGGGTTCATGATGCGGGTGTAGATGTTCCCCGGCTCCTCCAGCGCGAAGAGCCGCGCCGCATGGGCGGTGTCCTGGAACAGGTAGGATGTCGTCTGGTAGATGGGCACCGCCAGCGCGCCGGTGGCGGGATCCGCCTGGAAGCCGCCGTGGACCGCCAGCGTGTCGAAATGGAGCGCCGAGCGCTCGTTCACCGGTTCTCACCTCGCCTCGGCCGCCGCACTCTCGAGGGGCATGAAAAAGCCCCTTCTCAGGCTGAGAAGAGGCGCGTGACGGGCGCTCTCCTCTCATCTCTCAGGCCATGCCTGCAGGAGTTGGCACCCTGCCGGGTCGCCCCCGCGGCCGCCGTGACGACGGCCGCCGGGAGGCCACCCCGGGTTGCCGGGCTTCATCGGGCCAGTCCCTCCGCCACTCTGGATAAGAGGCTGCGGCACGTATTCGGTTGGGCGACACTTTAGCATCGCGGTCGCGCAGCCGTCAACCCGTATAATTCGGCTGGACGGGGCGGCACGCGGCGGCGGAGGCGCCCGCTGCCGGCCCCGCACGGAGGTGGAGACGGCATGGGTGTACTGTCCCGGTTCTCGACCGTGGTCAAGGCCAAGATCAACAAGCTGCTGGACGCCGCCGAGGACCCGCGGGAGACGCTCGACTACTCCTACGAGAAGCAGCTGGAGCAGTTGCGCCAAGTGAAACGGGGGCTGGCCGAGGTCGTCACCTCGAAGAAGCGCATCGAGCTGGAGGCGGCCCAGCTTCGCCAGGCCGCGCAGAAGCTGGAGGACCAGGCCCGCCAGGCGCTGGCCGCCGGCCGCGAGGACCTGGCGCGGACGGCGCTGGAGCGGAAGGCGGCCATCACGGGCCAGCTGGAGGGGCTCGACCAGCAGATCGCCTCGCTGGAGGCCGAGCAGCAGAAGCTGACCGACCTGGAGGTGAAGCTCCGCACCAAGGTCGAGTCCTTCCGCTCCCAGAAGGAAGTGATCAAGGCCCAGTACTCGGCCGCCGAGGCGCAGGTGCGCATCGGCGAGGCGCTCAGCGGTCTCTCCGAGGAGATGAGCGACGTCGGCCTGGCCGTGGAGCGGGCGCGCGAGAAGACGGAGAAGATGAGGGCGCGCGCCTCCGCCATCGACGAGCTCTCCCAGAGCGGCGTGCTGGAGGATCCCACCGCCTCGGACGACATCGATCGCGAACTGCGCAAGATCGCCGCCGGCAGCCAGGTGGAGAGCGACCTGGAGCGGCTCAAGAAGGAGGTGGGCCGCCCGTGATCGTCCGCATTCAGACCGAGCACCAGTACCGCCTGGAGGGCGAGGCGCTGCGGCGCCTCGACGAGGAGGACAACCGGCTCCTGGAGGCGGTGCGGAGCGGCGACGAGGCGGCCTTCCGCGAGGCTTTCAGCCGCGTCCTGACGCTGGTCCGGACGGAGGGAGAGCCGCTGCCGGCCACCTTCCTGGGGCCCTCCGACGTGATCCTGCCGCCGCCGGAGACGAGCCTGGAGGAGGCGCGCCAGATCCTGGCCAACTACCCGGACGACCTGCCCGAGCGGTAGCCGGGCCGAAGCGAAGCGGGGGCCGGCCCCGGCCGGCCCCCGCCCCTTCCCGGCCGCTTGCGCCGGACCGTCAGACGGGGCAGTCCCAGAGGGCGTACCAGCGCGTCGGATCCTCCTCCCAGGGCAGCTCCCTCTGCAGCACCGCACCCGCGCGCAGCTCCAACGCGTTGTTCCGCTTCTTGGTGCCCTCGGCGGGGACGAAGGGGTAGAAGTTGCCCCGCTTGTAGTTATAGACGAGATAGGCGCCCCGCCCCTCCTCGGTCAGGAAGCGCCAGGCGGCGGAGAGGAGCTGGCTTCCGTAACCCTTCTCCCGGAGCGTCTCCGCCGTCATGTGCACCATGGTCACCAGGTCGTCGAAGTCGGGGTCGGCCAGGATGGCCCAGCGGTAGCCGTACTCGTCGGTGCGGAAGTCCACCTGGGTGCCGCTCTCGCGCGCGCTGAAGCGGAGCAGCTCCTCCAGCTCCCCCTCCGCCCCGGCGAAATCGCCCGACTCCACCGGCTTGTAGCAGACGCCGGCCCGGCCCGCGCTCTTCCAGCGCAGCTCCGTCTCCAGCGTCACCTGGGCCGTGGAGAGGGCGAAGAAGGCGTCGGTCTTGGGCCGTACCGGCCGGTCCCGGCCGAAGAGCGCGTCCAGGAACCCCATGCTCCCCCCTCCTCGGACGGCCAGGCGGTCCGGCCCGCCCCTCAGCGCGGCCGCCCCTCCAGCTCGCGCTGCAGCCGCTCCAGCTGCTCCAGACGCCTCCGCAGCGAGGGATGCGTGGAGAAGAGCTCCATCAGGCTCTCCCCGCTCAGGGCGGGGACGATGAAGAAGGCGTTGAGCGCCTCCGCCTGGCGCAGGTCGCGCGTCGGGATGGCCTGCATGCGGCCGCTGATCTTCTGCAGCGCGCTGGCGAGGTGGGAGGGCGCCCCCGTCAGGATGGCCGATCCGCGGTCGGCGGCCAGCTCGCGATAGCGGGAGAGCGCCCGGATCAGGAAGAAGCTGATCACCCAGACCACCAGCGACGCCAGATAGATGACGATCCAGGCGACGCCCGAGTTGTTGTTCCGCTCGTTCCGGCCGCCCGCCATCCAGCCGATCAGGTAGAAGCGCTGCACGATGAAGGATGCGATGGTGGCGAAGAAGCTGGCCCAGGTGATGACCGCCACGTCGCGGTTGCGCACGTGGGTCAGCTCGTGGCCCAGGACCGCCTCCACCTCCTCCGGCTCCAGCCGGTTGAGCAGCCCGGTGGTGACGGTGACCACGGCGTTCCGCGGGTTGCGCCCGGTGGCGAAGGCGTTGGGCAGATCGGTCCGCGCCACGGCCACCCGCGGCTTGGGCAGGTCGGCCGCGGCCGCCAGCCGCTCCACCATGGCGTGGAGCTCCGGCGCCTCGGCCTCCGAGACCTCGCGCGCCCCCATGGACCAGAGCACCAGCCGGTCCGAGAAGTAGTACTGCAGCGCCAGCATGCCGCCCACGATCACGACCAGCGAGAAGAGGTCGACGCCCGAGTTCCAGAGCAGCAGGGCGAACGCCAGGTAGAGCGCCGCCAGGAGAAAGAGCGTCAGGAACATGCGGGCGGAGAGTCCCCAATCGTGACTGAGCCGGCGTTCCATCGCGAATCCCTCCGCAGGCGGAAGACCGCCAGCACCACCATACCATAGCGCCGCGGGCTCACCGAGGCGCGCCGTCCTCCTCCCGCGCCCGCTCCAGGCCGCGGCGCTGGCGCTCCACCGCCACCACGAAGCGGGGCAGCGCCAGCTGCCGGCGCCAGCGGGAGGGCTCCCGTGCCAGGCGGTAGAGCCACTCCAGCCGGGCGCGGATCATCCACGCCGGCGCCCGCGGCTTCAGGCCGGCCAGCACGTCCAGCGCCCCGCCCACCCCCAGGCCGACCGCGGCACCGGTCTCCTCGCGGTGAGCCACCAGCCAGCGGGGATCCCGCCCCATGCCCATGCCGGTGACGAGAAGGTGCGGCCGGAGCGCGCGCACATGGTCCAGCACGTAACTTTCCTCGTCCGGCGCGAAGTAGCCGTGGTAGGTACCCGCCACGCGCAGGCCCGGATGGCGTCGCTCGATGGCGCGCTGCGCCAGCTCCGCCACCTGCGGCGCGCCTCCCAGGAGGAAGAGCCGCAGCCCCCGGGAGGCCGCCTCCGCCAGGAGGCGTTCCAGCAGGTCGATGCCCGCCACCCGCTCCGGAAGGAGGTACCCCAGGCGCCTCGCCGCCCAGAGGACGCCCACGCCGTCCGGCGTCAGCAGGTCCGCCCGCTCGAGCCAGGTGCGCAGGTGGGCGTCCGCCTGCGCCGCCATGATCATTTCCGGATTGGGCGTCAGCACCACGCGCATGCGCGGGCCGGGCCGCTCGCACCAGGCGACGATCCGCTCGACCGCCTCCTCCAGGCCGACCGCGTCCACGGGCACGCCCAGGATCCGGATGCGTTCCCCGGTTTCCGCCTGCCCCTGCAACGTCTTCCCGACCGCCCTCTCCATCCGCAACTTCACCGCGCTTGGCGCCGCTCGCGGAGCGGCGCGAGCCGCCGGCCGGCCGACCCTCCGCGGCTGGTATAATTCAGCCATAGCGGGACAAGGCTGACCAGCGCCCGGTCCCGGGCCGGAGGAGGTGTCGCCGGCCTCGATCGGGCCAAGGAGGGTGGGAGATGGCCCGTGAAAGCACGCTCACCACGGTGGCGGCGCTCCTGCTGGGAGCGGCGGCTGGCTTCGTGGCCGGCGTCCTGCTGGCTCCGGCGCCGGGGGCGGCAACCCGCGAGACGCTCCGTCAGCGCGCCTCCGAAAGTCTGGCCCGCGCGGGCAGCACCATCGCCGACTCCTCGCAGGGGCTCACCTCGGCCGCCGGTCACTGGGTGGAGCGCGCCCAGGGCGGTCTCGGCTCCGCCTGGGAGAGCGCCCGTAACCGGCTCGGGCTGGCGCGCGAGGCCGGCGCCGAAGAGGCCGGCGGCAGCGAGCTGCCCGGTGCGCCCGACCCGGACCCGGAGGCCGGAGGCTCGTACTAGATGGCCGCGTTGACCGTCATCGCCGTCGCCACCTCCGTGATGGCGCTTGTTCTGTTCCTGGCGCTGGTGGCGATGGCGATCCTGCTGGTCCGGCTGGCGTCGGCGGTCCGCGCACTCCAGGGCGAGCTGCTCCAGCTCCGCCAGGACCTCCTGGCCACGGTCCACGACGTACGGCAGATGACCGACGACGCGGCCGCCGTGGTGCACGGCGGCCGCCGGCTGGCCGAAAAGGCGGGGAGCGCCCTCACCCTCCTCGCCCTCGGGCGCGCCTTCGGCGGCGGCGGAGGCAGCGGCCTCTGGGCCGTGCTCGGGCAGGCGGCCGCCGGCGCCCTGGCTCCGCTGGTCGGCCGTCTCGTCAGCCGACGCCTGGGCGGCGACGAGGCCGGCTCGCCCGCCCCGGGCCGGCCGGGCGAGCCCCGGCCCTGAGGCGCGCGGGGCGGGCGCGGCGACCGGCGTCAGCGGGAGCCGCGCACGTTGCGCTGCGCCTCCCGTTCGAGAAAGGCCTCGATGAACGGGTCGATCTCCCCGTCCATCACCGCCTGCACATTGCCCACCTCGGTCCCCGTGCGGTGATCCTTGACCAGCGTGTAGGGCTGGAAGACATAGGAGCGGATCTGGTTCCCCCAGGCGATCTCGCCCTGCTCGCCCCGGGCGGCCGCCTTCTCGCGCTCCTTCTCCTCCAGCCGCATCTCCAGGAGCCGCGCGCGCAAGATGCGCATCGCGTTCTCCCGGTTGGCGTGCTGCGAGCGCTCCGTCTGGCAGGTGACCACGATGCCCGTGGGGATGTGGACGATGCGGACCGCCGTCTCCACCTTGTTGACGTTCTGCCCGCCGTGGCCGCCGGAGCGGTAGGTGTCGATGCGCAGCTCCTCGGGCCGGATCTCGATCTCCCCCTCCTCCTCCACCTGCGGCGCCACGTCCACCGAGGCGAACGAGGTGTGCCGGCGCGCCGCGGCGTCGAAGGGCGAGATGCGGACCAGGCGGTGGACGCCGCGCTCGCCGCGCAGGTAGCCGTAGGCGTAGGGGCCGCGGACGGAGAGGGTGGCGCTCTTGATGCCCGCCTCCTCGCCTTCCTGGTAGTCCAGGAGCTCCGCCTGGAAGCCGTGGGCCTCGGCCCAGCGCATGTACATGCGCAGCAGCATCTCGGCCCAGTCCTGCGCCTCCGTCCCGCCCGCCCCCGGGTGGAGCGAGAGCAGGGCGTCGCGGGCGTCGTACTCGCCGGCGAAGAGCATCTGCATGCGCAACCCCGCGAGACGGCCCTCCGCGTCGCGCAGGCGCTCCTCGGCCTCGCGCTCGGAGTCGGCCGCCAGCTCCGGCGCCTCGCGTTCCGCCTCCCCGGCCATCTCCAGGAAGCCCTCCGCCTCGCCCAGCGCCTCCTCCACCGCGCGCATCGCCTCCACCGGCTGGCGGAGGCGGCTCAGCTGCTTCATCACCTGCTGCCCGCGGGCGGGGTCGCTCCAGACCTCCGGCTTGGCGCTCTCGGCCTCCAGGCGTTCGATCTCCTCGCCGATGCCGGCGAGGTCAAAGAGACCTCCCGATGCGCTCCGCCTCGCGGCGGGCGTTTTCCAGGCGTTCCCGCAACTCCTCGATCAACGCTTGCGACCTCCCTCTCCTCGCTCCCCCGGCCCCGGTGCGGCGGCCGGAGCTCTCCCCCGCCGCGCCGGGCTCAGCCGGCGGCGCGGCCGTGGCAGTGCTTGTACTTCTTGCCGCTGCCGCAGGGGCAGGGATCGTTCCGCCCCACCTTCTGCACGCGGACGGGTTCCAGGCGCGGCGCGGCCTCCGGCGCGACGCCCTCCTCGCCGCCCATGCGCGCCGCGCGCCGGCGCTCGGCGCGCGAGAGGACCGCCGGCGCGGTCGCCCGGCTTCCCGCCGTGCCCTCCGCGGCCCCGGCGGCCGCCACGCCGCCGGGGACCTCGCTGGCGCCGTAGGTGCCCGTGGCCACCGCCACGGCGCGCCGCTGCACGGGCTGGGCCTGGGCCGGCTGGATCTGCACCCGGTAGACATAGCGGACGATGTCGTCGCGGATGGCGCGGACCATCTCCTCGAACATGCGGTGGCCCTCCATCCGGTACTCCACCAGCGGGTCGGACTGGCCGTAGGCGCGCAGCCCGATGCCCTCGCGCAGATCGTCCATGGCGTCCAGATGGTCGATCCACTTGGAGTCGACGACGCGCAGCATGACGAAGCGCTCCAGCTCGCCCATCAGCTCGCGCCCGTAGAGCTCCTCGCGCCGGTCGTAGACGCGCCGGCAGGCCTCGAGGATCTCCTCGCGCAGCGCCGCCGGTCCCAGGCCGCGCAGCTCCTCCGCCGCCAGGGTGCCCGGCGGGAGGAAGTGCTCCTCCAGCTCCCGCACCAGCCCCTCCAGATCCCACTCCTCGGGATCCTCCCGCTCCGGCGCGTGGCGCTCCAGCGCCTCCCCGACGACATCCTCCACCATGCGCTCGACGACGGGCCGCAGCTCCTCGGCCTCCAGCACCTGCCGGCGCTGCTCGTAGATCACCTCGCGCTGCTGGTTGAGGACGTCGTCGTACTCCAGCAGCTGCTTGCGCGCCTCGAAGTTCTTGGCCTCCACCTTCCGCTGCGCGTTCTCGATGGCCCGGGTCACCAGCCCGTGCTCGATGGGCTCGTCCTCGTCGACACCCAGCCGGTCCATCAGCCCGGCTACCGTCTCGCCGCCGAAGAGCCGCATCAGGTCGTCCTCCAGCGAGACGAAAAAGCGCGACGAGCCGGGGTCGCCCTGTCGCCCGGCACGCCCGCGCAGCTGGTTGTCGATGCGCCGCGCCTCGTGGCGCTCGGTGCCGATGACGTGGAGGCCGCCCAGCGCCACCACCTTCTCGTGCTCCGCGTCGGTCTCCCGTTTCTTCTCCTCGTAGATCTTGCGGTAGAGCTGCCGCGCCTCGGCCACCTCCGGCGAGGTGACGGGGCCGTGCTCCGCCGCCTCGGCGATCACCTCGGGCGGGTAGCCGAGCCGGGTCAGCTCCTCGCGCGCCATGTAGTCGGGGTTGCCGCCCAGCAAGATGTCGGTGCCGCGGCCGGCCATGTTGGTGGAGACGGTGACCGCGCCCAGACGGCCCGCCTGCGCCACGATCTGGGCTTCCTTCTCGTGGTACTTGGCGTTGAGGACCTGGTGCGGGATGCCCTCCCGCTTCAGCATCTGCGAGAGCCGCTCCGACTTCTCCACCGAGGTGGTGCCCACCAGCACGGGCCGGCCCTGGCCGTGCATCTCCTTGATCTCCCGCACGACGGCGCGCCACTTGGCCGCCTCGGTCTTGTAGACCTGGTCCGGGTATTCCTGGCGGATGAGCGGCAGGTTGGTCGGAATGACCACCACGTCCAGCTTGTAGATCTTGGCGAACTCGTCGGCCTCCGTGGCGGCGGTGCCGGTCATGCCCGCCAGTTTCTCGTACATGCGGAAATAGTTCTGGAAGGTGATGGTGGCCAGGGTCTGGCTCTCGCGCTGGATCGTCACGCCTTCCTTGGCCTCGATGGCCTGGTGGAGGCCGTCGGAGTAGCGCCGGCCGAACATGAGCCGGCCGGTGAACTCGTCGACGATGATCACCTCGCCGTCCTTGACCACGTAGTCGCGGTCGCGGAGCATCAGCTCCTTGGCCTTCAGGGCGTTGATCAGATAGTGGGAGAGGTCCATGTTCGAGGTGTCGTAGAGGTTCTCCACCCCGAGCACGCGCTCCACCTTGGCCACGCCCTGCTCGGTCGGCGCGATCGTCTTGTTCTTCTCGTCGAACGTGTAATCTTCGTCCCGCTTCAGCTTCTTGACGATCTCGGCGAACTTGTAGTAGAGCTCCGCGGAGTCCTCGCCCACGCCCGAGATGATCAGCGGCGTCCGCGCCTCGTCGATCAGGATGGAGTCCACCTCGTCGACGATGGCGTAATGGAGTCCGCGCTGCACCCGCTCCTGCGGGTAGAGCACCATGTTGTCGCGCAGGTAGTCGAAGCCGAACTCGTTGTTGGTGCCGTAGGTGATGTCGGCCGCGTACGCCCGCTGGCGCTGGGCGGCGTCCATGTCGTGCAGGATGACGCCCACCTCGAGTCCCAGGAAGCGGTGCACCTGCCCCATCCACTGCGCGTCCCGGCGGGCCAGGTAGTCGTTGACCGTCACCACGTGCACGCCCTTCCCCGCCAGGGCGTTCAGGTAGGAGGGGAGCGTCGCCACCAGCGTCTTGCCCTCGCCGGTGGCCATCTCTGCGATCTTGCCCTGGTGCAGGACGATCCCGCCCATCAGCTGCACGTCGAAGGGGCGCATGCCCAGCACCCGGCGGGCCGCCTCGCGGACGGTGGCGAAGGCCTCCACCAGCAGGTCGTCCAGCGACTCTCCGCGCTCCAGGCGCTCCTGGAAGCGGGCCGTCTGCCGCGCCAGCTCCTCGTCGGAGAGCCTCTCCATCTGCGGCTCCAGGGCGTTGATCGCCCGCACCGGCCCCTCGAGCCGCCGCAGCTCGCGCTCGTTGTAGTTGAAGACCCGCTTGAGCAGGCCGAACACGGCCATCCCCTCCGGTACCGCGCGGCATGGGTCGCACGCCTCGGTGCGACATCAAAGCCGGGTGCCGGCCGCTCCCCCTGGACCAGCCGGACCCGGTGCATGCCGCGGGCATCCACTCCCCGTATTATACCGGCCGCCGTCGCCGGACCGGGAAAGCCGCCGCCATCCGCACGGTCCCCCGTGCGCCCGGCGCCGCCGGTCGGGCCGCGGGCCGGCCAGGCTCCCCGCGCGGGGCCGGACGTTAGAATGGGTGGGCGAGGAGGCCGAGCGATGCCCGTCTCACCGCAGCTGCAACGGCGCGCCATGGGGCAGTTCGTCACCGGCGTCGCCGTCCTGACCCTGCCTTCGAGCGTGGAGGCGCCGCGCGGGATCACCGTCAACTCGCTCACGTCGCTCTCGCTGGAGCCGCCGCTCGTCCTCGTCGCCATCGACCTGCGCAGCCCCGTCAACGCCGCGCTGGCCGCCAGCGAGCGCTTCGCCCTCAGCATCTTGCGCGCCGACCAGGAAGCGATCTCGCGCCACTTCGCCTCCCAGCCCGGCGGCCTCCTGCGGCCCGGCGACCTGGAGCCGGGCCCCCACGGCCTGCCGCTGGTCAGCGGCGCCCTGGCCACCCTGGTCTGCCGGCGGGAGGAGAGCTTCCCCGGCGGCGACCACACCATCTTCGTCGGCCGGCTGGAGGAGGCCCGCCTGGCGTCCGAGGAGGCCGACCCCCTCCTCTACTTCCGCGGCCGCTACCTGGTCCTTCCGGCCTCGGCACCCTGCCCGGGCGCCTGAGCCTCCGGGCTCGCGCCCTCTCAGGCCAGCAGGAGCTGCCCGTGAACGGCGGCCGCCTCGGGCAGCGCGAGCCAGCCGATGAGCGCGGCCAGCTCCTCGGGCGAGCGCCAGCCGCGCCGCGAGGCCTCCGGCATCGCCTCGCGGTTGGCGGGCGTGTCGAGGACGGAGGGCGCGACCACGTTGACCCGCACCCCGCTCCCTTCCAGCTCCTCGGCCAGCGCCTCGCCCAGCCGGATCAGCGCCGACTTGGCCGCCGCGTAGGCGCCCATCTCGCGCCCCGCGCGCGCCGCGGCGCGGGCCGCCACCAGCACCAGCGATCCGCCCCCGGCCTCGCGCATGGGCGGCACGGCCGCCTGCGCCAGTTCGAAGGCGGTGCGCACGTTGTTCTCCATCATGGCCTCCCAGGTCGACCAGGAGCCGCCTACCACGGGTTCCAGACCGAAGAGGCCCGCCGTCTGGACGGCCGCGTCAATCCGCCCCTGCCAGCGCAGGCAGGCGGCCACCGCTCGCCCGGCCCCCGCCGCCCGCGCCAGGTCGGCCTTCAGCCAGCGCAGCCGCCGACCCGCGAGGCCGCCGGTACGCGCATCGAGGAGCGCCGCCGCTTGCTGGCGCCGCGCCTCGTTCCGGTAGGTGCCCACCACCGCCCAGCCGCGCTCCACGAACCAGGCGGCGACGGCCCGCCCCAGGGCGCCGTCGCCGCCCACCACCAGCACCGTCGAAAGGCGGGGCTGCCGGGAGCCTGCCGGCTCCCCAGCCCCGCCTCGCTCGCGCGTCGCCATGAGCCCTCACCCCGTTCCCGCGCCGCCCCGCCGGCCCGGGGGCCGCGCCGGCGCGCGGTCTACGTGCGGAGGGCTTTCCTCAGGGAGTGCTCGGGATCCTTCAGCCACTCCGCGATGGCCCTGGCGGCCAGGCGGCCGTCGCGCACCGCCTCGACCACGGTGGCCGGTCCCAGGACGGCGTCGCCGCCCGCGAAGATGCCCTCCACGGGGGTCCGCCCGGAGGCGTCCAGCACCGCGATGCGCCCGTTCTTTCCCACCAGCCGCGGCTCGCCCAGAAGCGCGGCGTCCACCTCGTAGCCGACCGCCAGAACCACCGTCTCGCACTCCAGCTCGAACTCGCTGCCCGGCACCGGCTCCGGCCGCGGCCGCCCGCTCCGGTCCGGCTGGCCGAGCCGCATGCGCACCAGGCGCGCCGCCCGCACACGGGCGTCCTCGTCTCCCAGGAAGGCGACCGGGTTGACCAGGTAGTCGAATTCGACGCCCTCCTCCTGGGCATGCTGGATCTCCACCGGCCGCGACGGGCTCTCGGCCTGGGTGCGCCGGTAGACCACGCGCACCTCCTCGGCGCCCAGCCTGAGCGCCGTCCGCGCCGCGTCCATGGCCGTGTTGCCCGCGCCCACCACGAGGACGCGGCGGCCCACGCGCGGCGCCTCGACCCCGCTCCCCGGCTGGAGCGCCAGCTTGGCCCGGTGCAGGAACTCCTGCGCGCTCCAGACGCCGGCCAGATCCTCGCCCGGCACGCCCAGCCCCCGCGCCTGCTGCGCCCCGACGCCGAGGAAGACGGCGTCGTACTCGCCGGCCAGCTCCTCCAGGCTGACGTCGCGCCCCACGCGGACGCCGAAGCGGAATTCGACGCCCTCCTCGCGCAGCCGCGCGACCTCTTCCTCCACCGTACCCATGGGCAGGACGAACTGCGGGATGCCGTCGGCCAGAAGCCCTCCGGCCTGGGCCTGCGCCTCGAAGACGGTCACCTCCACGCCCTCGCGGACAAGGAAGTGCGCCGCCGAAAGGCCGGCGGGCCCGGCGCCGACCACGGCCACCCGGCGCCGGCCCGACGCCGCTTCCGCCTCCTCCGCCTGCCGCCTCTGGCGCTCGGCCCGCAGCGCCTCGAACTCCTCGCGGTGCCGGAGCGCATAGTCGGCGATGAACCGTTCGATGGCGCCGATGCGCACGCCCTCCCCGCGGGCGTTGAGCACGCACCAGCCTTCGCACTGGGTTTCCCAGGCGCAGACGCGCCCGGTGCAGGAGGGGAGGGCGTTGTTCGTGTAGTCGACCAGGGCAGCTTCGAGGAAGCGACCTTCCTGGACCAGAGCGATGAAGTCCGGAATGGGGTTGTGATTAGGACATCCGTCGATGCAGAGTGGATTCAGGCACTGAATGCAGCGGTAGGACTCGTCGAGGACTTCTTTTTCGTCATATCCCAGGGCGACTTCGTCGAAGGAACGGCGGCTCTCCTGCGGTGGCAAGGTGCGCATCGGGGTTCGGATCCAACGATTCTCGCCCAAGATTCGCCCTCCCTCCCCGCCGCCCGGAATCTAGCATCGGGCCCGGAGAGGGTCGATCACCCGATCGGGCTACGCTGCCTGCCCGCCTGGCGCGGCAGCCCGCCGCCCGACGTTCCGCATGCCGCCCTCCAGAAGAAGGAAGGCTCCCACCGCGATGAGGAGGTCCCCCGGGCTGAAGACCGGCGAGGGGATGCCCGGGATGAGCAGGTAGTCCGCCAGCCAGGGCAGGCGCGTCGAGGCGCCCGCCAGCACGTGGAGCGGGTCGTGGCCCGCCCGCAGGCTGGCCAGCAACTCCGGGCGGAAGTGCACCCAGGCCCACATCACCACCGGCATCTTGCCGCCGTTGAGCGCGATGACCAGGAGGTTGAGCCCGGCCCCCGCCAGGATCCAGGGGAGACCGGGAAGGCGGCGGTTGAACCAGGCGAAGGCCACGTAAAGCGCAAAGCTCAGCACGTTGCCGAGGCCGACCCAGACCGCGCCCGGCTCGCGTCCGCCCGCCGTCGTCGTGGCCAGCTGGACCGCGAAGCCGGCCACGAGAAGCCAGAGCCACTGGAAGCGGACGGCTTCCAGGTTCCGCAGCCGGCCTCCGCGGAGCCGGCCCGCCAGCATGCCCAGGAGCGCACCCGTCAGGCCGAGCAGCCCCATCAGGCCCGCTCTCCGCCCGGCGCGTCGTCAGGCGTCCGCCCGCCCGCCTCGAGCTGCGCCTGGACCTTGCCGGCGGCCTCGACCATGGCCATCACCTGCTCCGGTCCGGGCATCTTGAAGTAGGGCAGCTCCCGCTCCACCCACTCCTTGAAGCCCGGCTTCTCCAGGACGCGCAGAAAGGCGTCCAGTACCTTCGGATCAAACTGGCTGCCCCTGTGCTCCAGGAGCTCGTTGAGGATCTCTTCGAAGGGGATCGAGGGCTTGTAGACGCGCCGCGACGCCATGGCGTCGAAGGCGTCCGCCACGGCCAGGATGCGCGCGCCCAGGGGGATCTCCTCGCCCCGCAGGCCGTCCGGGTAGCCGGAGCCGTCGTAGCGCTCGTGATGGTGCTTGGCCCAGTCGTTGACGAGCTCGAACCCCTTGACGCCCTCCAGGATGGAGCCGGTAAGGCTGGCGTGGACCTGGATCTCCTCGTACTCCCTGGGGGTGAAGCGGGCCGGCTTCTTCAGGAGCCGGTCCTCCACGCCGATCTTGCCCACGTCGTGCAGCAGGCCCGCGTAACGAACCGTCTGGATCTCCGTCTGGCCCATGCCCATCTCCTCGCCGATCCGGACGGCGATCTCGGAGACCCGCCGGGAGTGCCCGGCCGTGTAGGCGTCGCGGGCCTCCAGGGCGACGGAGAGCGCCGCGATGGTGTCCGCGTAGGCTTGCTTCATCTCCGTGTACATCACGATGGCGTGGCGGGCGACGAGGAGAGGGACGAAGAGCAGGATAATGCCGAGGATGCCAGCCTCGAAGTAAATTGCAGCCATCAAGATGGCCAAGGTCGTCATGGCCGCATAGTCCGATGCGATGCCCTTAATTTGATAATCGAAGGTGTCTCGGATTCGCTTTCCAGAAGAAACAGAGATAATCATGGCGACCAACGACATGTTGACCAGCCAGGCGACCAATCCGCCCAACCCCATTGCCGCGACATCCTGCGGGGACAGTGTGTCGGGTCTGGACCTCACAGCCATGTAAACCAATGCGCCAACGATGGTAGACAGCGCAAATTGCGCATGGTTGAAAACATAAGCCCGGGCATTCCACGCCTTGCTAACCTGGCTGAGAGCTTGCGGTGAAGTGAGGGCAATCACTCCACCCCAGAACGGCCCCAACACAATCGCGCCAGCGTAGAGGATAGGAAACGTAAGAGTCGCCGATATGTCCTTGGTCAGGTGAACTGATAAGCGCTGGGCGAGGGCGCTGAGCACCGCAAACGAGAGGATAGCGGTCCACTGCGGTGGGCTTCCCAATTTATAGCATGCGGCCAAAGTCCCCACAGCGGCCGCAACCGTTGTCGCGATCACCAAATCACGTTTTGTGGTCTGTCGCACAGGGCCCACTCCCACAAATTAGCCGGGCAGCCGGCCTTTTACCCGTTCCACGCCAGGTAGGCCTGGGCCGTAACAGCCAACAGCGCAAGGCCTGTCAACAGCTGGATGAGCCGGTTGAGGTTCATGTCTGACATCCCTTCATACTCCTCGCCGGCCGCTCCGCTATCCGGCCGCAAGGAACCGCTCGGGAGTGTTCAGCGTCCGGCTGCCCGGCAAACCTGAAGACCTGAAGCACGTCAAAGACTCGCCAAGGAACGGCTTCTACCGGAAGATCCTGTTCGCCGCGTCCAGCGTGGCGCGCGCCGCGGCCTCCGCCGGGTCGCCCGCCTCCGAGGAGACGCCGTAGAGCATCAGGATCTCCCGCTCCTGCCCCCTCCGGATCCGCGCCCGCAGCGCCGCCAGCGTCACCGTGGCGTCGGCCAGCGGCGCGGTCCCGATCGCCTCGAGGTCGAAGGTATGACCCATGTACTCGTTGATCAGGTCGACGACGATCTCGCCGGCCGCCCGCAGCAGCCCCGCCTCCACGGGACGGGCCACCCGCTCCGTCGCCACCTGCTGGTTCAGGAAGGGCATGGTGAGGCGCAGCCGGATCCGCTGCTCGCCCCGCTCGGAGCGCAGTTCGAGGCCGTCGAGACGAAAGCGGCTACGCTCCGGCGTAGCCGCCACGGGCAGGAGCAGGATCCGTTCTTCGGGCAGGTCCCTGGCGAAGCGAACCGAGAAGAGCGTCCGGACCGCGTCGACCAGCCGCTGGCCGCCCCCCTCTTCCTCCGCCAGCAGGCGGACCACCTGCGGCACCGGGGAGCCCTCCGGCCAGAGGCAACGCGCCGCGATCACGCCGGGGAGCAGTCTCAGCTCGGCCTCGGCGGTCTCGGCCCTGGAGAGCGCACTTACCGCCATCCGCTCCCACCCGCCCGTCGCGCGACGGAGGCCGGAAGCCCCCGCCGGACTGCCTCGAGTCGCCTTCCAAAGTTCCACATCTTCCTCCAACGTCCTTCCAGCAACCGGGAAAAAGCGACGAAGTCGCTGGCCCCCGGATGCGCGAGACCCCCTTCCGATCCCGTCGAGCGGCGCGGGCGGAACGGAAGGGGGCGTGCCTCGACCTGCTGCGACCGCGGCTTAGGACTCCGGCTCGATCAGTCCGTAGCTCCCGTCCTGGCGCCGGTAGACCACGTTGATCTCCTCGCTCTCGGCGTTCCGGAAGACGAAGAAGTCGTGGCCCAGCAGGTTCATCTGCAGGATCGCCTCGTCCACGGGGAGCGGCTTGACCGCGAACCGCTTCCTGCGGACCACGGGAAACTCCTCGCCGCCGCGGATCCCCTCGTGCCCGGAAGGCTCCGCGGCGGGAGCCTCCGGGGCGCCCTCCGCCCCCTCGGGCGAAGCCGCCAGGCTGGCCGCGGCACCGGCCGTGGCCAGCAGCGTGCTGTCCTTGCGCAGCTTCCGGTTGAGGCGGGTCTTGAACTTGTGAATCTGCCGCTCCAGCTTGTCCACCACGAGGTCGATGGAGGCGTACATGTCCGCGCTGGCCACCTCGCCGCGCAGCAGCATGCCGCCCAGGGGAATCGTCACCTCGACCACGTGCCGCTTGCGTTCCACGCTCATGCGCACCTCGGCGTCCACCGGCCGCTCGCCGAAGTACTTGTCGAGCTTGCTCAGACGCTTGGCCGCGTACTGCCGCAGGGGCCGGGTCACTTCGACATTCCGTCCCGTGAACGTGATCTCCAACCGCTGCACCTCCAACGTCCGCCCGCTGGCGGGACGGCGGACCGCCTCGGCGGACGTCACCGCGGCCCGCCCGGGGCCGAGCCGGCTCGGCCCCGGACTCCCTATTCCCGGGCGGCCGGAGGATATCCTTCGTCGGCGGGCAGGAGCACCTGGGCGGACGGCGGCAGGAAGTGTGGAAAACGGGATCCGACAGCCTGTGGATACTGTGGGTATCCCTGTGAATAAGCGTGCGCAACAGGCCCGCGGCTGTGGACAGGCCTGTGGGCAACCGTCGGGGTCGACAGGGGTCGACGAATTCCTACGAACTGCGCGCCGCCGCTGCGCTGGGATGGGCGGAGGCGCCGCCCCGGGCCTGGCCGGTGCCGGCCGCCAGCCGCTCCCATGCCTCGCGCAGGGGTGCGATGACGTCCAGGAGGCCGTCCAGCGCGTCCGATGCCGGCCGCAGTTCGGCGCGCACCAGCCGTTCGTAGAGGAAGGCGTAGAGGGCCTCGAGCCGCGCCGCCACCTCGCCCCCCCGGCGGAAGTCGAGGCTCTGGCGGAGAAGCTGTAGCGCCTCCTTGGCCTTGCCCGTATGCTGCCGCATCTCCTCCGCCTCTTGGCGCTCCCGGCAGAGGCGCGCGGCCGTCACCTCGCGTTCCAGGATGCGGAAGACGATGGCCACCAGCTGGACGGGCGAGGCGGTCAGCACCTCCGCCCGCTCGTAGGCGCGGCTCCGCCCGGCGCCCGCCTGCCCGTAACCGGCGGGCGAGAGGCCCCCGTTCATGCGACCACGCTCCTTCCGGTGGATCGGGCTGCCCCCGGGAAGACCGGGCGGGCTCTCACCAGAACGCGTCCAGGAGGAGGCCGACCACCTGGTCCATCAGGCGCGCCGCCTCCACCACCCGCTCGGGAGGAAGCTCGCCCAGCAGGCGGCCCTGCGCGTCTCGAACCTGGACGCGACCGCTCCCGGGATCGAGGGCGATGGAGAGCCGGGCGGCGTCCGCCAGCTTTTGCCGGATGCGCAGCACGGCCTCGTCGACCAGCGACTGGGCGGTGGCCAGGTCGTGCTGGCCGCGCCCGCGGCCTTCCTGGCCGCCCCCGCGCGCGTCGCTGGAGGCCTCGACCGCCTCGCCCGGCCGGACGGCGCCCGCGGGGGCCTGAAGTTCCACCGGCGGAGCGGGAAGGCTCGCCGGCGTGGCGTTCAAGCGCACCTCGCCCGGCACGGCCGCCCCTCCTTCCCTGCCTTTCTCGCCCACGGGTATCGGTCCCGGGCGCCCGGGCTTGAGGCGGGGGGCCGCCGTCCGCCCCGGTCCCCGGGAGGCGCAGGCTCAGGAAGTCGGCCGGCGCAGCGAGAGCTCGCCGGCGAAGAAGCGCCGGAGACGGCCGTCCTCCAGGCGGAGGAGAAGCGCGGCCTCCTCGTCGACGCCCGCGAAGGTGCCCGCCACCTCCGTCTGCGCCGCCTCCACCGCCTCCGGGGGCGCTCCCCGCAGCCGCACCGCCTCGCCCAGCCAGACGGCCCGCTCGAGCCAGGCGGTGCGCAGAGGCGCGAATCCGCCCACCTGCCAGACCGTCCAGATGCGTTCGGTCGCCTCGAGGAGCCGCCGCCGCAGCTCGGTCAGCGGCACCGGACCACCCCCGAGCCGGCGCAGGCTGGTGGCCTGCCCGCGGAGCTCCGCGGGCAGGCGCTCCACCTCGAAATCCGCGTTGATGCCGAAGCCGGCGATGACGGCGGCGCCCGGCCGCCCCCCCTCGCCGGCCGGGATCGCCTCGCAGAGGACGCCCGCGAGCTTCCTCCAGCCGCCCATGGCTTCGGCCCCGCGGCCGCTCGCCTCTCCGCCTGCTTCCTCCAGGGCCACCACGTCGTTGGGCCACTTCAAGCCCAGGCGGTGGCCACCCGCCCAGGGCCCGACCGCCTCCAGCACGGCCAGGCCCAGCGCCGGCGCCAGCGAGCCGAGCCGCTCCGGGGGCGGCGGCGCCGGCGGCCGCAGCAGCAGAGAGAGCCAGAGACCCCCGCGCGGAGAGCTCCAACGGCGACCGAGGCGGCCGCGCCCGGCCTCCTGCTCGGCCGCCACCACCACCGTCCCCTCGGGCGCGCCGCGGGCCGCCATGGCGCGCAGGAGCTCGTTGGTGGAGTCCACCCGCTCCAGCTCGAAGAGGCGGAACCGCACCTCTCTGCCTCCCGGGCTCCGCCGTCAACGGCGGTGGCGGAAGGCGATGCGCGCCGCCTGCCAGAGCTCGTCGCTCCGCTTGCGCAGCGCCTCCACCTCGGCCCGCAGCTCCACCAGCTCCGGGCCGTCGCGCAGCCCGGCCAGGTTGATCTCCACGTTGAGCAGCGCCGCCTGACAGGCGGCCCAGAGGAGGGCGCCGGCCGAGGCCCCGTCGGAGATGGCCTGGACGTTGCCGGTCTCGGTCACCTCGCGCGCCAGCTCCATCACCTCGACCGCCCGCCGCGCCACCTCCAGAGGTACCTGGCAGGCCTCGCGCAGCGCCTCCTGGATGGCCTCCTCGCGCGCCTCCCGCTCCGCCTCGCTCTCCCGGGGAAGGCGCCGCGCGGCGATGACGGCGTCGAAGGCGTGTGCGTCCCGGTCGGCCAGCGACAGGAACGCCTGCCGGGCAGCCTCCGCCTCCCGCTCGACGGCGGCCATGCGCGGCTCGAGCTCGGCGTACCTCCGGCGGCCGCGGGTAAGGGCCGCCACCATGCCCACCAGCGCCGCTCCCAGCGCCCCGCTCAGACCGGCGGCCGCACCGCCGCCGGGCGCCGGCGCGTCGGAGGCCAGCGCCTCGAGGAAGTCCCCCACACGGCGGGCTGCGACGGCGCCGCGACGCTCCGCTTCCTCGTGCTCGCGCGCCCGCCGCTGCGCCTCCTCCTCGTCCGCCCGGGCGACGGCGCGCTCCAGCACCTGGCGCCCGGGGTCGAACCCCTCGAGCCGGAGGTAGTAGGAGGCGCTCTCCTCCAGCACCGAGGCGGGCACCAGGCCCACGATCTCGCTGGAGGCGATGTCCAGACCGTAGCGCCGAGCCTCAAGGCCGAGCAGCTCGAACGCCCGGTAGAGCGGGGTGGCCTCGGGATCGGTCAGGTCCATGGAGACCTCCACCAGACCGCCTTCGGGCAGGGCGAAGCCGATGGCGCGCACGTTCTGCAGCCCGCCCGAGGAGGCCCGGATGCGGCGCGCCAGCCTCCGCGCCAGGCGCTCGTCGCCCCCGCGCAGGAAGGCGTTGAAGGCGACGATGGGTCCGCGCGCGCCCACCGCCGTCGCGCCCGCCCGGCCGATCTCGTGCGGGCCGAAGTCCGGCAGGCGGCGCCCCTCGGCCACCTCCTGGCGCAGGCCCTCGTACTGGCCCCGGCGCACCTCGGAGAGCTCCCGGTACTCGGGGCGGATCGCCGCCCGGTCGTACAGGTAGACCGGCAGGCCCATCTCGCCCAGGGCGCGCCCCACGTCGCGCGCCAGGCGGACGCACTCCTCCAGCGGGAGGCCGCGGACCGGGACGAAGGGCGCCACGTCCAGCGCCCCGATGCGGGGATGGCTGCCGCGGTGGCTCTCCATGTCGATGAGGCGCATGGCGGCGCGCGCGCCCTCCAGGGCGCTCCGCCGCACCGCCTCGGGCTCGCCCACCAGGGTCAGCACGAGGCGGTTGTGGTCGGCGTCGGCGTGGCGGTCGAGGAGCTGCACGCCCGGCACCAGGCAGGCGGCGACCAGCTCCTCCATGACTTCCTCGCGACGACCTTCGCTGAAGTTGGGCACGAAGGCGACCAGCGGCCGCCTGTACGCGTCGCCCGGCGCCGGCATCCGTCCAGCCCCCCTTACTGGGGCGCCGCCCCTCCTGGCAGGCCGCGGTCGAGCAGGCGCAGCACCGCCTCGGAGGAAGCGCGCTTCGCTTCCTGGTTCGTCTCCGCCACCTGGCGGGCGACCTCCTCGCGCCAGACCGCCACCTCGCGCGGCGCCTCGACGCCCAGCGCCACCGCCGAGCCCGCCTCGCTGACCACGATCCGGATCTGGCGGCCCTGGCCGATGTCGATGAGGATCGCCTCGCCCTGCCGGCGGCGGATGATCAGCATCTTGCCTCGCCCAACCCGGCGGCACCCGCCGCCAGCGGCGCGAAGAGCGGCTGGCGGAGCGGCCAGCGCTCGTCCTCCAGGATCACCTGCCGGCCGACGCGCCGGACCGGGTCGATGAGGAGCGGTGCCCGCAGGTTGACCGTCGTCTCCAGCGGCCGCTCCGGCGGCACCACCGCCACGCAGAGGAGGAGCGGCCGGCCGGCCGGCACCTCCTCGCCCGGGGCCGGCGCCTCCTTCGGGGCGGGCGCCTCGTCCAGAACCCGCGCATAGGCCGGCCAGAAGGCCAGCGGGTCGACCACCACGAGCGCCACGTCGCCGTGGTCGAGGCTCTGCAGCCAGCGGAGAGGTGCGCTACCGGCCCCCGTCCCCTGTCGCGGCCCATGCGGGGCGGCCTCCAGGAGCGTCCAGCGCCGCTCCTCGGGCATGCCCACCAGGCCGGAGGCGAAGCGGATCACCCGCTCCTCGTCGACCTCCACCGTGCCGAAGCGACTCGTCTCGACGCGCATCGCCGGCGCGTACCCCCCGCCCGCCGGATCCTCCGCCCCGCCTGCCGGCGGGCTAGGTGCCCAGCGCCACCTTCCGGCCCGCCTCCAGGACGGCCTCGAGCCTCTCCGGATCGTCCAGCTCGGCGTAGACGCGGACGATGGGCTCGGTGCCCGAGGGGCGGATCAGGATCCAGCCGTGCTCGCCCAGCTCGTACTTGTACCCGTCCAGCGGGTCCACGCCCGTGACCGCCAGCCCGGCGAACTCCCGCGGCGGCCTCCCCGCCAGCTCCTCCATCAGCGCCTCCCGCCGGCCGGGTGGCAGGTGGAGGTCGACGCGGTCGTAGACGTGGTAGCCGACGGCGCTCATCAGCTCCTCCACGATGCGGCCGAGCGGCTTCCCGCGCTGCGCCACCATCTCGGCCAGCATCAACCCGGAGAGGAGGCCGTCCCGCTCGGGGATGTGGACCGCCGGGAAGCCGACGCCGCCGCTCTCCTCGCCGCCGATGAGGACCGGCTCCTCCAGCGCCAGCTCGCAGACGTACTTGAAGCCCACCGGCCGCTTGTGAAAGCGGAGGCCGTACCTCTCTGCCAGGCGGTCGACCATGCGCGTGACGGCAAAGGTCTTGACCACCGAGCCCTGCCAGCCCTTCTCCTCCACCGCGTGCTGCAGCAGGAGGGCGAAGCAGCGCTGGGCGTCGACCATCTCGCCCTTCTCGTCCACCGCGCCCACCCGGTCGGCGTCGCCGTCGGTGGCCACGCCCAGATCCCAGCCGCCGGCGGGCACCGCCGCCATCAGCTCGCCCAGGTTGCGCCGGATCGGTTCGGGCGCGATCCCGCCGAAACCGGGGTTGAGCTCCCCGTGGAGCTCCAGCACCTCCAGCCCCAGCTCCTCGAGGAGCCCGCGCAGGATGCCCCGCCCCGCCCCGTGCATGGGGTCGACGGCAAGGCGCAGCCCGGCCCGGCGGATTGCCTCCAGGTCGACCAGGCGCCGGAGCTGGCCCGCGTAGGGCGCCAGGAGGTCGACCCGCTCCAGGCGCCCCGCGCCGCCGGCGGCGGCCGGCTCGCGCCCGCGGGCCTCGTTCTCGGCGAGGCGCCGCTCCACCTGCGCCGTCAGTTCGGGCAGCGCCGAGCCGGCATAGTCGGCCTTGATCTTGAAGCCGTTGTACTCGGGCGGGTTGTGGCTGGCGGTGATCATGACCGCGCCCGCGGTGCCCATGGCCCGTACCGCCCAGGAGACGGCGGGCGTGGGCACGGGCGCCTCCGCCAGGAGGACGCGCAGGCCGTTGGCGGCCAGCACCTCGGCCGCGGCCAGGGCGAAGCGCCCGGAGAGGAAGCGCGTATCGTAGCCGACCACGACGCCCCTCCCCGCCTCGCCCCTTTCCTGCAGGACGTCCGCGTAGGCCTGCGCCACCCGGCGCACGTTGGTGAAGGTGTACTCGTCGGCGATGACGGCGCGCCAGCCGTCCGTACCGAAGCGGATCGCCAACTGCGACTCCTCCCGTCTCGCAAAGGTCGCCGGCTCGACCGAACCGGCGATGAGAGACAGGAAGAGGGTTCCCTCCCGCGCGGCCCCTCTCCTTCCCCGGCGCCCGCCGCGCTCAGCGCAGGTAGTCGACCAGCGAGGGCTGGACGACGCGCGCGCCCACGGCCAGCGCCGCCTGGTAGGCGTACTGGGCCACGTTGAACTCGACCGCCGCCTGCGTCATGTCCACGTCGGTCGCCTTGGCCTTCTCCTGCTGGAGCAGCAGCTGGTCGCTGCCCAGCCGGCTCTGCACGTCCTGGATCCGGTTGAGGCGCGAGCCGACCGTGGCGCGCAGCTCCAGCACGTTGTTGACGGCCCCGTCGAGGGCGGGGATGAGCCCGGCCACGGCGGCGGCGCCGGCACCCTGCAGCTGGCTCTCCAGCTGCTGGAGCACGGCGACCGCCGAGGTGTACGTGAGATCGCCGGTCCGCATCAGCTGGTCCCCGGTGACGCTGAGCGTGAAGGCGGCCGCCGGCACGGCGCCGCTCGGGTCGAGGCCGGAGCCGGTCAGGTCGACGGCGATGGCTGTGGTGGAACCCCGGTAGGTGCCACTGGCGGTGAAGGGCGCCACGTTCCCGCTGGCCTGGACGCCGCCGAAGAGGTAGCGGCCGGCGAACTGGCTGTTGCCCACCTGGATCAGCTGCTGGCGCAGCTGGTCGACTTCCTTGGCCAGCGCCTGCCGGCTCTCGGGGGGAAGCGAGTCGCTGGCGCCCTCGAGCGCCAGCTCGCGCGCGCGCAGGAGGATGTCGCCGACGGAGGCGAGCGCCGTGTCCGTGGCCTGGAGCCAGCCGCCGGCGGCCTGGGCCGTGCGCGCGACGCGTTGGTCCCGCGCCAGCTCGGCCCCGAGCCGCATCCCCTCCGCGGCCGCCACCGGGTCGTCCTCGGGAAGCGAGACCCGCTTCCCCGAGGCGATCTGGTTCTGCGATCGGATCAGGCGTTGCTCCGCCTGCTGCAAGTCGAGGAGCAGCTGGCTGCCCCGGAGCGACTCGGTGACGCGCATGCTGGAGAATCCCCCGCTTCCCGGCATGGCTTGCTGCTTCCGGGGATGCCATCGGACCGGCGCCGGCCGACTTTACGGGGGCGGCACGGGCGCCGCCCCCCTCCGTCCCCGGCCGTACGGGAGCCGCCGCCCCTACGCGCCCGGGCCGGCCGTCCCGGAGCCGGCGGCGGCCTCCGCCCGGGCGGCGAACCTCGCCACCTCCGGCGCCCAGGTGTAGACGGAGGTGGCAGAGGCCCGGAAGCCACGGCCGCGGTAGAGGCTGCCGCCCGCCAGGATGCCGGCCAGCCGCCCCGACGCGTCCAAGAGCGGACCGCCGCTCTCGCCGGGCTGGACCGCCAGATCGGTCACCGTCACGTCGGGTACCTCCGACCCGCTGACGGGCACCTGCGCCGCGTGGGCGAGGAGGACCTGACCGACCCGTACCTGCGGCCTCGCGCGGCCGCCTGGGTAGCCGACATCGTAGACGGTCTCGCCCGCGGCGGGCGCATCCGAGCGGAGCGTCACCGGCGCGACGGGCGGCTCGGCGTCGAGGACCAGCGCCGCCAGGTCATGGGGCGCGTCGGTGAAGAGCAGGTGCGCCGGCAGGGGCCCCTCCCCCGCCACCGGGAAGGCGACCTGGTAGGCGGCCTCGCCGGGCGCGCTCAGCCAGTCGACGCAGTGGCCGGCGGTCAGCACCACGGCGGGCGAGGAAGAGACCAGCACGCCCGAGCAGGCCGCCTCCGACCCGTCGCCGCGGATGTCCAGCCGGACCGTCGCCGCCACCGCCGCCTGGAGCGCGCCCGCGTCGACGTAGGTGAAGCGGTTGCCCGGAGCGGGCGCGCTCCCGCCCGCCGGGCTGCTCACCACCACGTCGACGGTGCCGCTTCCCCGGGGCACGCGGGCCAGGATCCAGCGGTCGGAGAGCACCCGGAAGGCGGCCGGCGCGCCGCCGAACTGGACGCCGGTGGCGCCGAGGAAGCCGCTCCCGCGGACCAGCACCGTCTGGCCGGCCGAGCCGCTGGCCGGGCTGACCGCCACCACCGCCGGCACGCCCGCCGGCGCCTGCGTCGCCGGAGCGGTGGCCGCCGGCAGGGCCGCGCCCGGCACGCCGCTGCCGCCCAGGTACCAGCCGGCCAGCGCTTCCTCGCGCTCCAGGAGGACGACGAGCTGGCGAATCAGCGCCTGGAGCTCCGCCGCGCCCCCCGGCGTCGCCACCGGGGGAGGGAGACCGAGATCCCGGAACCACGCCGCGGCCGTCCCGGCCGGAAGCCGTACCCGGGCCAGAGCCGGACCGCCGTCCGCGCCGAGGACCACGAGCGCGCCGGCCAGCACGGCGACGAGAGCCGAGAGCACGCGCCTGCGCATGTCGACCACCTCGCAGTAGGCGACGGAAGGTAGGGGGCGGAAGAGCCGGGGCCGGGCGGGCCCGGGCTCCCCGCCCGACAGCGGCGGGATCTCCCACCGCCTTCCAGGGTACGACCGGCGGAGAGGGAGACCAAAACGGGGGGATCAGTGGCCGGCCGAGCCCACCTCGTTGATCAGCACGCCCAACATGGCGTCGATGCTGGAGACCATCTTGGCGGCGGCGGCGTAGGCGCTCTGGTACTGGACCATGCGTACCATCTCCTCGTCCAGCGAGACGCCGGAGACCGACTGTCGCTGGCTGTCCAGCTGCTGGACCAGCGCCTGCGCGCCCTGCAGCTCCTGCTGCGCCGCCTGCGCCTGGTTCCCCAGCGTCGCCACCGTCGCCCCCAGGAAGCCGTCCGGCGTTACGTCCAGCGTACCCCCGCCCGGGAGGGAGAAGCCCATCTGGGTGCTGGCCAGCGCGGCGATGCTGGCCGCGTTGCCGCCGTCGTCCACGGCCGTTGGGCTTCCCGACCAACTGCTGGAGGAGGCGGCGATCGCGTTGGGGTCGGTGATGTTCACCGACAGGCTGGAGAGATCGAAGGTCGTTCCCGTACCGGCGCCCAGGGTGAAAAAGGCGACGCCGGGGTTGCCGCTGGCGTCGAAGCCCTGCTGGTGCTGGTTGTTGACCGCCGTGGCCAGCTGGTAGGCGAAGGAAGCCAGGCGTCCCTGGAGAGCCGGCAGGCCCTGGCTCGTGTCGGTCAGCATGGCCAGGTAGCCGGCGATCTCGCCCGAATCCGGGTTGAGGGTCTGGGTGCCGGAGGCGTCCGTGGCGGTCAACTGCGCCGCCTGCGTCGCCGGGTCGACCTGGAAGGCGAGAACGGCGGGCTGGGGAGTGGCCTGGCCCGCGGTCGCCAGCACGGCGACGCCGCCGATCTCGACGGTCAGGTCGCCGTTGCTCTGGACGGAGGCCGTCGCCCCGGTCAGCTGGCTGAGCCGGTCCAAGAGCCGGTCCCGCTGATCGAGCAGGTCGTTGGGCGAGAGGCCGCGCGCCTGGAGCAGCCGGATCTGCGGGACCAGCTGCGCCAGCTGGCCGAGCAGCCCGTTGGCCTCCTCCACCCGGCTCTGGATGGCGGAGACCATGCCGCTACCCACGTCCGCGAGGCGGGACGCGGTCTGCTGGAGCGACTGGACCAAGTTGTTGGCGGCGTCGAGGACCGCCTGGCGCGTCGCGCCGTCCGAGGGGTGGTTGGCCAGGTCGTTCCAGGCGCTCCAGAAGGCGTCCAGCGGAGCCGAGAGCCCCTGGCCCCCCGGCTCGTTGAGCGCCACCTCCATCTCCTGGTAGACCTGCTGGCGCACCTGCCAGTCGGCCTGGCTGGCGTTGCTCTGGCGCCACTGCTCGTCCAGGTAGAAGTCCCGCTGGCGGGTGATCTCGGCCACGTCGACGCCGCCCCCCACCACCCCGGGGCGGACCGGCACGCCCGCTACGTCGACCAGGTCGGCACGCTGCACGCTGTAACCGGGGGTGGTGGCGTTGGCGACATTGTGCCCCGTCAGCTCCAGGGCCAGGCGTTCGGCCGCCAGCGCCCTTTTCATGATCTCCAGCCCGTAGAAGCTCGAGGACACGTCCTGCCTCCTCCTTCTCTCCGCCCCACCCGGGGATCGCTCCCGCTCCGGCCTGCCCGCCGCCTGGGGCGCTCAGCGGTAGCGGGAGAGCGTCCTTGCCTGGGAAGAGCCCGGCGAACGCGCAGGCCGGCCGTCGGCGGTATAGACTCCCGCCCGCTCGTGACGCTGGACCAGGTCGCGCAGGAAGTCCACGTACCGCCCGAAGGCCTCCACCAGGCGCATGGTCTCCTGGTTGACCCGGCTGACCTGACGGACCTCCTCCTCCAGCGCCCGCCGCAGGTCGGCAAGACGGGCGCCCTCTTCGGGCGGCATCCGCTCCAGAAGCTTCCCGAGCGGGCTCGTGGCCTCCAGGCCCAGCTCGCCGGCGACGAGCTCCTGGGCCTCGCGCCGCCGGCGCCGGGCCCGCTCCAGCCGTCGCAGGGCGGCGTCCTGTTCGGCCAGCGCCGCCCGGACGCCGGCGGTCCTTCCCGCGGCCAGCGCAGCCTGGACTTTTCGCCCGCCCTCGCGCAGCCGGCGGCAGGCGTCGCGCTCCTCCTCCAGCGCCCTGGCCAGCTCCGCCGCGGCCGCGCGGCGGGCCGCCCCGGCCCTCATGGCCGGGGAGCGGCATCGCCCCCGCCGGAACCGGACGAGCCGCTCTGCGCGGAGGAAGTCTCCAGGCGCTGCGCCACCTGGTCGGCGACCAGCCTGCGCAGCCAGGCCCGGGCGACTTCCTCTCCGGATACCCGGTAGGTGCCCGCCTGAAGCCGGCGGCGGATGGCCTCGATCTGGGCGGCCCGCTGCGGGTCGACGCCGGCCTCGCGGCTGCGCAAGAGCTGTTGTGCGGCCGGCGAGAAGTCGACGGTGTCCCGCCCTCCCCCGGCCGCGGCGCCCCCCGCCGACCCCGTACGGGCGCCCTGGCCCGGCTCGACCGCACCCGCTCCCCCGGCCGCAGCCTGGCCGCCCGCCTTCGCCTGTTGGCTCCGGTACTCGCGCAGAAGCCGCTCGAGCTGCTGGCTGGAGATGCGCACCTCAACCACCTCGCCCTTCCTCGCCGGGCGCCGCCCCGACGGTGCGGGCACGCTCCCGCCGGCACGTCGGGGCGGCCGCCGGCCCTCTCCCTGGCGTCGCTAGCCCTCCGGTCCCCGGCGCGTGTGGAACCGGAGACGTTCCGCCCGCCGCTCGGCCTTGCCCGGACCGGAGGCGGGAGGAGCGGCGCGGCGGCCTGCGCCCTCCACCGCGCGTTCCAAATCCTCCGCACAGCGGGTGCAGAGGTGCCCGCTGGTGATCAACGTACCGCAGCGCTCGCAGCGCAGTTCGCCGCTGCCCAGGCGGAGGCGTCCCTCGCGGATGAAGCCGGTCACCTCGGCCAGCGGCACGCCGGTCGCCTCGGCGGCCTGGGCGGCCGACCCTTGTGGATGGCGGTCCAGCCAGTCGCGAACCCGCTCGAATTCCGCCTCGCGCTCCTCGATGCACTCGGGGCAGAGGCCGGCGCCGGCCGAAGCGAAAAGGCGGTGACAGCGCCTGCAGTTGACGAGTTGCGTCATCCCGCCCGCCCCCTACCGCCCTATCGCTCAGCGGCTGCCCGTGTAAAGGGGTGCGGCCGCCACCAGGGCCTCCACCCGCGCCGCCCCGGCCGCGTAGAGCGCCTCGGCGGCCGCGTCCAGGGTGGCGCGGGTGGCGTAGAGGTCGTCAATGAGAAGGAGGCGCGCGCCGGCCACTTCGACGTCGACCGCGAAACGCCCCGCCCGGGCGAAGCGCCGCATCTCCCGGGCGCGACCCTCCTGCCCGGAGGGGTCGACACCCCGGAGCAGGGGCTGTACGGGCAGACGCCAGGGCGCCGCCGCCTCGCGGGCCAGGAGCGCCGCTTGGTTGTAGCCTCGCCGGCGCAGGCCGTTGCGGCTGGGCGGCATGGGGACCAGCAGGTCGGGCGCGGCGAGCCCCTCGCGCAGGCGGAGCGCCATGAGGCGGCCCAGGACGCGGGCCAGGTCCGTGCGCCCGCCGTGCTTCAAGGCCAGGACCGCCTCGCGGAGCGCCCCCTGGTAGACGCCGACACAGCGGAGCCGGGCGGCCACGGGCGGATGGGCCACACATTCCGGGCAGGCCTGGACGGGCCCCGCCGGCGATCCGGGGGCCGGGGGCGCCGGGCGACCGCAGCGAGGGCAGACGCCGGACTCCTCGGCTACCGAGGCCAGGCAGTCGCGGCAGAGGCTCGGCGGATCCGGCAGGAAGCGGGCGAGTCGTCTCGCCGCTTCCGCTCCCGGCTCGCGCCCCGCCAGTGGCTGCCCGCAGAGCTGGCAGAGGCCCTGCTCGGGGTAGAGCAGGGCGAGAAGCGCGCCGGCCGCCGCCCGCCACTCCCCCGTCATGACGGGAGCGCGTCGCCGGCCTGGGGGCCCTTCTCGCGATACATCTTGCTGTCCGCGGCACGCAGGAGCTCGTCCACCGAGCGCCCGTCCTGCGGGCTGACCGCCACGCCGATGCTGGCGGAGACGCGGACCAGGGTGCGCCCCCCGACCGGGAAGGCGAAGTTCGCCAGGGCGCGCTGGATGCGTTCCGCCGCCTCCCTGGCGGCCCGCTCATCCGCGCCGGGAAGGATGACGGCGAACTCGTCCCCGGCGTAGCGGGCGGGCACGTCGCTCTCGCGGACCGAGGAACGGATGAGGCGGGCCACGGCCCGGAGCAGGTCGTCGCCCACCAGGTGGCCGAAGTTGTCGTTGTACGTCTTGAAGCGGTCCATGTCGATGAAGAGGAGCGCCAGCGGCTGGCCGGAGCGGCTCGACCGTTCCAGCTCCTCGCGCAGGCGCTCGGCGAAGTGGCGGTAATTGTAAAGGCCGGTCATGGCGTCCGTCTGGGCCGCTTCCAGTAACTGGTGATAGAGGATGGCGTTCTGGACGGCTCCCGCCGCCTGGCTGGCCAGCACTTCCAGCTGGTGACTCTGGTGCGGGTGGAAGCGAGCCGGCGAGCCCTCCGGGACGCCGCCCAGCATGACGAAGCCGAAGACGGTGTCGCCCGCCGTCAGCGGGGCGACCAGCGCCCCGGGGACGGCTGCGCCCTCGTCGGCGACCGGCAGGATGGCCCGCAGCTCTTCGCGCTGGAGGGGCAGTGCACGCCGGGTGGCCAGCAACCGCTGGACCCAGGGCAGCCCGGAGTCCAGGGTGCGGCCCTCCAGCCGGCTGCCGGTCGCCACCGCACAGATGAAGCGGCCCTGGCGCGCATCGTCCAACAGCCAGAGGGCCAGCCAGTCGGCCGGGATGAGGCGCCGGACGGAGGCCGCCAGGTGCCGGAAGACGGCGCCCATGTCCAGCGCCCGGGAGAGCTCCAGGGCCGTCTGGTGGTACAGGTCCAGCTCGTCGTGCGCCTGGCGGAGCACCATGTAGAAGCGCGCCAGCCCCAGGAGCGGGAAGAGGGTGGTGAGAGAGGCCAGCAGGAGACCTCCCAGGCCTCCGTCGACGTACATCTGGATGAGGAGAAGGCCGAAGATGGCGTTGACCAGCGTGAGGGCGGTGTCGAAGAGGATCTGCCGCCGGTCGGCGAGCAGGTCCTCGCCACGTTCCAGCCAGAGGATCGTCCCCACCAGCGCGTAGTTGGCCAGGAGGTAGCCCAGGGCGAAGGCGGCCAGGTAGCCGGCCACGCGCGGATTGGCCCAGAAGTGCCCCCCATCGACGCCACGAGGCAGCCAGGCGGCGGCCACCAGCGCGCCCACGGCGACGTCGATCGTCGCCTGCCCGGCGTTGAAGGCGACCGCGTACCAGGGCCGCCTGCGCGTCCGCCACGTGTCGAAGGCGCTCCAGAGCGCCATGCTGGTCCCGTCGATCAGCATGGCGGGACCCACGCCCAGGAGGAGGAGCGAGGTGACCGAGATGGCGAAGCCGAGCCAGAGCGTCCCGGTGTCGGGCAGTGGCACCGAGAAGGCGTCGCTCACCAGGGCCAGGCCGAAGAGCCCTGCCCCCAACGCCATGGCGCCCGGCCCCGGGCGCCAGCCATGAACAGCCAGGAGGGTCGCCCCTGCGCCGGCGGCGCAGACGGCCCCCGCCAAGACGCGAGCCCACGTCGGTCGGCTCATGCGGCTGCTCCCCCCGGCCTCCGGTCTGGACGTGCCGTCACGACGGCCTTGCTCGCCCGTCCAGCCCCCTTCCGCCGGGTTACGCCTCGGTCTCCGCTCGCGCTCCCCGGGTGGCTTCCGTTTTCGACGTCCGCCATCGGTTTCCTTCCAGGACTCCCCAGATCCTGGCAGCATCCGGGTCGAGCCGTGTCGACGTCCGTCTAGCGGGAGCCGTTCCGGGCGGACCGGCGCGAGGCGGGCCGGGCTGCGCCGAGGCTCAGCGGACGGCGGCGCGCACCTCCGCCACCCGGTCCGCCCGCTCCCAGGGCAGGTCGAGGTCCTTCCTCCCGAAGGCACCGTAGGCGGCGGTGGGCCGGTAGATGGGCCGCCGCAGGTCGAGGTCGCGAATGATGGCGGCCGGCCGCAGGTCGAAGACGCGGCGCACCACCTCGCTCAGCTCGGCGTCCGGGAGAAGGCCCGTGCCGAAGGTGTCCACGCGGATGGAGACGGGACGGGCGACGCCGATGGCGTAGGCCACCTGGATCTCGCAACGCCGGGCCACGCCGGCCGCCACCAGGTTGCGGGCCACCCAGCGCGCGGCGTACGAGGCGGAGCGGTCGACCTTGCTGGGGTCCTTGCCCGAGAAGGAGCCGCCTCCGTGGTGGGCGGCGCCGCCGTAGGTGTCGACGATGATCTTCCTGCCCGAGAGGCCGGAGTCGGCCTGCGGCCCGCCCACCACGAAACGGCCCGTCGGATTGACGAGGAGGCGGCTCTCGCCGTCGAGGAGCTCGGCGGGGACCACGGGCGCCACCACGTGCCGGCGCAAGTCCTCCTCCAGCGTGCGCAGGTCCACGTCGGGGTGGTGCTGGGCGGAGATCAGCAGGGTGTGGACGCGCACCGGGCGGTCTTCCTCGTACTCGATCGTCACCTGGGTCTTGCCGTCGGGGCGCAGGTAGGGCAAGAGGCCGCTCTTGCGCACCTGGGCCAGGCGTCGCGCCAGCCCGTGGGCCAGCTGGATGGGGAGCGGCATGGCCTCGGGCGTCTCGTCCGTAGCGTAGCCGAAAACCATGCCCTGGTCGCCGGCGCCCTCGGCGTCCAACGGGTCCTGGCCGACGCCCAGGCGCACTTCCAGCGACTGGTTGACGCCCGCGGCGATGTCGGGAGACTGTTCGTGGATGGAGGTGACCACGGCGCAGGTGTCGCCGTCGAAGCCGTACTTGGCGCGCGTGTAGCCGATCTCGCGCACCGTGCGGCGGACCAGCGAGGGGATGTCGACGTAGCAGTCGGTGCTGATTTCGCCGGTGACGAAGACCAGCCCGGTGGTGACCAGGGTCTCGGCCGCGACGCGCGCTTCCGGGTCCTGTTCCAGGATGGCGTCCAGGATGGCGTCGGAGATCTGGTCCGCCACCTTGTCGGGGTGTCCCTCGGTGACCGACTCGGACGTGAAGAGGCGCCCGGACATGGGCATCCACCTCCCAAGCGGGAGTTGCGGCGCTCGGGCTCGCGCCGGCAGGTCCCGGGCCGGCCGCTCCGCCTGCGGCGCCGCGCCTGGGCCTGTCCGCGAGGCGGCGCAAAAAAATCCCCCCTCCTTCGAGAGGGGTTCCCCGTCGCCCGCGGGCTGGTCCAGGCCATGACCGGTTCGAGCGCCGGCCGCCAAAGATCGCGCTCATGCTACCATCCCGGCCCGCCGGCCGTCAAACCCGGTCTGCGTGGCGGGAGTCTCCCCGCGGTCGGCCGCTCAGGCCGATCCCGGCAGCTGGAAAAGCCGCCCGAGCAGCTGATCCTCGGTCCTCAGGGTAGAGGCGCTCAGCTGGTAGGCGCGCTGCGCGCGGATCAGGTCCACCATCGAAGCGGCCAGATCGACGTTGGACCCCTCCAGGAGCCCGCTCTCCACCAGCCCGGGCGGTACCGCCCCGCCGGTCCCGGCCCCGGCGACGGGCTGTCCGTCGTAGGTCCCGTCCGCCGCCGGCGTGATCGGGCCGTTCAGTTGGACCAGCGCCAACTGGCCGACGGTGCGGCCCGCCGCCTGCACGCGGCCCTCGCCGTCCACGCCCACCTGGCCGGCCGTCGTACCGGCGGGCAGTTGCACCGGCTTCCCGTCGCTCCCCAGGACGGGGAGTCCGTCGGGCGTCACCAGCCGACCGTCGGCGTCGACCTCCAGCGCCAGGGTGCGTACGTAGCCCGTGCTGCCGTCGCGCCGTTCCACGGCGAACCACCAGCCGGGCTGGCCGAGCGCCAAGTCGAGGGAGCGGCCGGTCGCCACGGCCGGGCCCTGGCGGTCCACCGCACCCTCCGTCAGGAAGGCGGTGCCGTACGAGACGTTTCCCAGGTAGGCGGCCACCAGCCCGTCCTGGCTCCGCGTCAGCGGGGGCTCCAGGTAGCTGGCGAACGAGTCGGCGATCCTCCGGTAGCCCGGCGTGTTCAGGTTGGCCAGGTCGCCCGCCAGGGCGTCCAGCCACTCCTGCTGGGCCACCATGCCTGAACCGGCCATGTAGACGCCTCGCAGCACCGCACTCGCCTCCGCCGGGCCCCGCCGCCGGCCGGGGCCCGTCCCACGCTGCCACGTGGTTCGCCGGGGAGGGCTCGTTTCCTGCCGAATCCTGCCGTCGGCCGCCTCCGTCCGGGCGGTCGCTCATGTGCCGCGCTCGCGGGCGGCAGGGGCGGCCGTGTTGCGGTGGCGCTCCGCGTACTTCCTGCGGGTGGCTTCGCCGCCGCGCAGGTGGCGTTCGGCCTTGTTGAATTCAAGCACCTGTTTCACCTGCTCGGAAAGTTTCTCGTTGATACGAGGAAGTCTGTCCGTCACATCTTTATGAATAGTGCTCTTGCTCACGCCGAAGACGCGGGCGGCGTCCCGGACGGTGGCCTTGGTCTCGGCGATATACAGGCCCACCTCGAGGACGCGCTTCCAGATGTGGTCCTTCATGAAATAGACCCCCCCGACCCGGCGGACTCGAGCCATCTATATGTGCCGGGCGAGGGGGAACATGACGCGCGGGCGCGCCCCAGGGGGACCGCCCGCCGCCGTGTTTCCTGTTCGTCTTTTCGATGTCGCCGGCAGGGTCGCGCGCCGTCGGGCGCGCCTCTCACCTCCGCCTCCCGCCGTCGCCCCGTTCGTTTCAGGGCAGCGGCGGCAGGAAGTTGATCGGATCGGTCGCCTGTCCCGACGCCAGGATGGCGAAGTGCAGATGCGGCGCCTCGGCGGCCTCGTCCAGCGGGCCGCCGCCCAGCGCTCCCAGCACCTGGCCTTTCTCGACCGTCTGACCCACCTTGACCAGCGGGCGCTCCAGGCCGCTGTAGACCGTCTGCACGTTGGCCACGTGCGCGATGCGGACGGTCCAGCCGTCCTGGTCGTCGCCGCTGACGGAGGTCACGCGGCCGGCCGCGGCGGCCCGCACCGGCGTGCCCACCTTGGCGGCCACGTCGATGCCGTCATGCCACCGCCAGTCGTGCATGGTGACCGAATACCCCCAGCCGAAGCCGGCGATGACGGGACCGCTGACCGGCCAGAGCAGCTTCCGCTCCGCCGGGTTGGCGGCCGCACCCGGCTGGGCCGTTGCCGCCGCTTCCTGCGCCGCCGGAGCTGCCGCGGCGGTTCCCTGGCCGGCGGAGGCCGGCGCACCGGCGCCCGGGGTGGCACCGCCCGCGGCCGCCGCGCGCGAGGAAGCGCCGCCCGTGGCCGTCCCCCGCTCCGGCAGCCCCTTCGCGCCCTTTTCCGCGGCCGTCGTCCGTCCGTTCACCCGCCCGCTCTGCGCCTGCGGACGCAGGTGCCGCAGCGCCGCGCCGCCGGCCTGCTCCACCCGCCGAAGCTCGCTGCCCAGGCTGGTGCGCAGCCCGGGATGGGCGAGGACCGCATAGTAGGCTCCGAAGGCGACGACGAAGACGAGAAAGGCCACTCCGATCAGGCGCCGCGCGGGCGCGGACGAAAGCGTCTCCAGGAGCCGGCCCCAGCGAGGCGGCCAGGCGCCCGCGCCTCCGGCCCGGTCCGGCCCGCCCGGGGTGGGACTCTGCTGCTCGTCCATGCCGAGAGGTTCACCTCCCGGCGGTAGGCTTTGCTATCGGTGGCGGTTCTATACAGGAGCCGGGGGAAGGTGGGCAAGTCGGGTCCCCGGGTAATAGTAGGCCAGGATGGCCTGGGCCGAGTCGCCCTGCTGGGCCATGGCGGCCGCCCCATACTGGCTGAGCCCCACCCCGTGGCCGTAACCCCGCGTCTCGACCACCAGCTCGCCTCCCCGGACGGCCAGCGATTCGATGAGCGTGGACGGGAGCCCCAGACGCTGCCGGAAGTCCGTGCCGCTGAAGGAGCGGTCGCCCACCCGCACCTCGGCGGCGCGCCCCGAGGGGGTGCGCGCCACCACCGTCGCCATCGGCGTCCCCGCCTGGCCGCCCGCCGGCTGCAGCTGGCCCGGGTCGATCCCCAGCGCGCGGGCCGCCTTCGCGATGGGAAGCCGGGTCGTGCGTGCGGGCGTCGGCCGGTCCGCGTCGGGTGAGGGCCGGCTGGGCAGGTAGGGAAGGTCGAGGCCGAAGACTTCCCGGGCGCTGGCCGTCCTCCCGCCCGCGGAGGCGCTGTAGAAGGCTTCGATGGGCTCGCCCCGCCAGAGGAGGACCTCCCCGGCGGTGGCCTGGACGGCCTGCTCGATCTTGGCCTCGTAGACCGGGGCCAGCACCCCCCAGAAGCGCCGGCGCTCGGCGGGTGAGGCCCACGCCTGACCGTGGCGGCCATCGGAGCAGAAGTCCGCCTCGGGCCGGAGGGGACAGCGCGCGGTGCCGGCGACCAGCTGGGCGACGGCGAAGGTGCGCGCCGCCACCGCCTGCGCCTCCAGGGCGGGGAGGGCGAAGCCGGCAGGCATCTCCGCCGCCACTACGCCGGCGACGTACGTCTCCAGCGGCATGCGAAGGAGCTGCCCCGCCTGCTCGTCGTAGACGCTGACGAGGCTCTCGGCGGAGGGCAGGGCTGCCGCCGGCCCCGCCCCGGGAGATGGGCCTTCTCCCGGCGCCGCGGCGGCGCCGGCTCGGCCGCCCGGCTGGCCGGGGACCGGCGGCGTCTCGACGCCCGGCCAGCCGCCCGGCGGCGATCCCGGTGTGGGGGGCAGCTCCAGCGCGGGCGAGGAGAGCCTCTCGCCCGCCAGAAGCGCCACCGTCGAGGGGACAAGCAGCACCGCCACGAGGGCGAAGAGGAAGACCAGCAGAGCGCTCCGCGCCATGGAACCCCCCCGTGGAGGGATGCCTATGGGCGGTGGCGGGTGGATATGCCCGCGCCCCCTCCCTCCCGCTCAGAGAGGGGACGAGCGGCGCCCCTCGGGGGCCTCCTTGTCCAGCTCCAGGAGGGCCAGCACCCGCTGCAGCTGCTGCCGGGCCTGGGCGATCTCCTCGGGCGAGCCGCCCGTCTCGATCCGCGCGGCCAGCGCGGCATGCTGCTCCCGGAGCGCGGCCACGTCCAGCTGCCCGGGCAGGTAGGCCCCCTCGGCCAGGACGGTGGCCCGGTCCTGGAGGATCTCGCAGAGGCCCGAGCCCACGGCGATGCCGTGCCGGCCGGCCATGCCGTAGTGGACGACCCCGGGACGGAGGGCGACCACCATGGGAGCGTGGCCGGGCAGCACGCCGTAGATGCCTTCCACGCTGGGCAGCGTCAGGTACTCCACCAGGCCCTCGAAGAGGGTGCCCCGGGGCGTCACCACCGACATGCGGATGCGTCGTTCCGACATTCAGACGGCCTCCGCCAGCAGCTTCTTGCCCTTCTCCACCGCCTCGTCGATGGTCCCCACCATGTAGAAGGCTTCCTCCGGCAGCTCGTCGTGGCGGCCCTCCAGGATCTCCTTGAAGCCGCGCACGGTCTCCTGCACGGGGACGTAGGCGCCGGGGACGCCGGTGAAGACCTCGGCCACGTGGAAGGGTTGCGAGAGGAAGCGCTCGATCTTGCGCGCCCGCTGCACGGTCAGCTTGTCTTCCTCGGAGAGCTCCTCCATGCCCAGGATGGCGATGATGTCCTGCAGCTCGCGGTAGCGCTGCAGTACCGCCTGCACCCCGCGCGCCACCTGGTAGTGCTCCTGGCCCACCACCGCCGGATCGAGGATGCGCGAGGTGGAGGCCAGCGGGTCGACCGCCGGGTAGATGCCGCGCTCCGCGATGGACCGCTCCAGGCGCGTGGTGGCGTCCAGGTGGGCGAAGGTGGTCACCGGGGCCGGGTCGGTGTAGTCGTCCGCCGGCACGAAGATGGCCTGGATGGAGGTGATCGACCCCCGCTTGGTCGTGGTGATCCGCTCCTGCAGGTTGCCCATCTCCGTCGCCAGCGTCGGCTGGTAGCCCACCGCCGAAGGCATCCGCCCCAGCAGCGCCGAGACCTCGGAACCGGCCTGGGTGAAGCGGAAGATGTTGTCGATGAAGAGCAGGAGGTCCTGCCCCTCGGTCTCGCGGAAGTACTCGGCCATGGTGAGGCCGGAGAGCGCCACCCGCAGGCGCGCGCCGGGCGGCTCGTTCATCTGGCCGTAGACCAGCGTGGTCTTGTCGAGGACGCCCGACTCCTTCAGCTCCTTGTACAGCTCGTTGCCCTCGCGCGTCCGCTCCCCCACGCCGGCGAAGACCGAGAAGCCGCCGTGTTGCATGGCGACGTTGTGGATCAGCTCCATGATGATGACCGTCTTGCCCACGCCGGCGCCGCCGAAGAGGCCGACCTTGCCGCCCCGCGCGTAGGGCTCGAGCAGGTCGATGACCTTGATGCCCGTCTCCAGCATCTCCGTGGCGGGGCTGACCTCGGAGACGTCCGGCGCCGGGTGGTGGATCGCCCACCGCTCCTCGGTCTCCACCGGGCCGAGCCCGTCGATGGGCTCGCCGAGGACGTTGAACATGCGTCCCAGGGTGTTCCGGCCCACCGGGACCCGGATGGGGCCCCCCGTGTCGCGGACCGGCGAACCGCGCTGGAGTCCGTCCGTGGAGGCCATGGCGACGCAGCGGACCGTGTTGTTGCCCAGGTGCTGCGCCACCTCCAGGGTGAGCTCGCCGTCGCCCAGGGGCGTCTTCAGCGCGTTGTAGATGGCCGGCAGCTCGCCGTCCGGGAAGACGACGTCCACCACGGCTCCGATCACCTGCGTGACGCGACCGTCTCCGGCCACTGGGGATTCCTCCCGTCGCTCAATCTCGTGCCGCGGCTACCCGCGCAGCGCCTCCGCGCCGCTGACCACCTCGACGATCTCGGTGGTGATGGAGGTCTGCCGCTCGCGGTTGTATTCCAGGTGCAGCTCCTCCAGCAGCTCCGAGGCGTTGTCCGTGGCCGAGCGCATGGCGGTCATGCGGGCCGCGTGCTCGGAGGCCTTGGAGTCCAGGAGCGCCTGATAGACCGTGGTCCGCACCATGGAGGGCAGGAGGTGGACCAGGAGCCCCTCCGCGGAGGGGACGAAGATGTAGTCCACCGTGGCCTGGCGCCGGCCGCCCTCCTGCGCTTCCGGCGTCACCACCGGCAGCAGCTGCAGCCGCCGGGGAACGAGGCGCAGGGTGGAGACGAATTCGGTGTAGATCAGCTCCACCCGTCCCACCTGGCCCTGGATGTACCATTCCATGGCCAGGTCGGCCACCTCCCGGGCCAGCTCCACCCGCGCCTCCTCGCCGATGCCCAGCCAGCTGTGGCGCACGGGCCAGCCGCGGTGGCGGAAGGCCCCGTCCCCGCGCCGTCCGAGCACGGCGATCTGGGCCGGCTCCCCCTCGCGCATGGCCAGGGCGGTCTCCCGGATGATGTTGGCGTTGAAAGGGCCTGCCAGCCCGCGATCGGCGGTGAAGACCACCAGGAGGCGGTCGCTCCCGCGCGGCGGTGCCAGAAGCGGGTGCTCCACCTGCACGCCGCTCGCCGCCAGGCGGCGGAGGACCTCCTGGAGCCTGGCGGCGTAGGCCCGGCCGGCCTGGGCCTGCTCCTGCGCCCGGCGCAGCTTGGCCGCCGCCACCATCTCCATCGCCCGGGTCATCTTCCGAGTGCTCTCGATGGCGCGCATGCGCCTGCGGATGATCTGCAGGTCAGGCATGACCCCGCCCCCCGCGCAGGCCTCTCCTCATGACGCCTGCGCCTGCGCCGGCTCCCCGGCTTCGGCCGTCCGCCCCAGGAAGGCATCCCGGATCTCGCGGATCGCGCTCTCCAGTGCCGCGGTCAGCGCCTCGTCCAGCACCTTGGTCTCCGCGATGCGGCGCGGGATCTCCGGGTGGAGCGCATGGATCCGCTCCAGCAGCCGGTTCTGGAAGTCGACCACGCGGTCGACCGGGATCTCATCGCAAAACCCGTGGACGGCCGCGTAGATCTGGATCACCTGGTCCTCCACCGCCAGCGGCTGGCGCTCGCCCTGCTTCAGCGTCTGCTCCAGCCTCTGGCCGCGGGCCAGACGCGCCTGCGTCACCCTGTCCAGATCGGAGCCGAACTGGGCGAAGGCGGCCAGCTCCCGGTACTGGGCCAGGTCGAGGCGGAGCCGGCCCGCCACCTGGCGCATGGCCTTCACCTGGGCGGCCGAGCCGACGCGCGAGACCGAGCGGCCCACGTCGATGGCCGGCCTCAGCCCGGCGTAGAACTGGTCGGTGTCCATGAAGATCTGCCCGTCCGTGATCGAGATGACGTTGGTGGGGACGTAGGCGTGGATGTCCCCGGCCTGCGTCTCGATGATGGGCAGGGCGGTCAGCGAGCCGCCGCCGATCTCGTCGTTCAGCCGCGCCGCGCGCTCCAGCAGGCGCGAGTGCAGGTAGAAGACATCGCCCGGGTAGGCTTCGCGTCCGGGCGGCCGCCGGAGCAGGAGCGAGAGCTCGCGATAGGCCCAGGCATGCTTGGTCAGGTCGTCGTAGATCACCAGGACGTCGCGGTGCTCGTCGTACATGAAGTACTCGCCCATGGCGCAGCCGGCGTAGGGCGCCAGGTAGAGCAGGGGCGCCGGCTGGCTGGCTGTGGCCGAGACCACGATGGTGTAATCCATGGCGCCGCCGCGCGTCAGGGTGTCCACCACCCCCGCCACCGTCGAGGCCTTCTGCCCGATGGCGACGTAGACGCAGATCACGTCCTGCCCCTTCTGGTTGAGGATCGTGTCGACGGCGATGGAGGTCTTGCCCGTCTGCCGGTCGCCGATGATCAGCTCGCGCTGGCCGCGCCCGATGGGGATCATGGAGTCGATGGCCTTGAGCCCCGTCTGCAGCGGCACGTTGACCGGCTGGCGTTCGATGATGCCGGGCGCGCGCCACTCCACCGGGCGGCGGCTCCGCGCGCGGATCTCGCCCTTGCCGTCCAGCGGCTGGCCCAGCGGGTTGACCACGCGGCCCAGCAGCTCGGGGCCGGCGGGAACCTCGATGACGCGGCCGGTCCGCCGCACCTCGTCGCCCTCTTTGATGGCGTCGAAGGGGCCGAGAACGACGACGCCGACGTTCTCCTCCTCCAGGTTCATGGCCAGGCCGTAGACGCCGTTGGGAAACTCGACCAGCTCGTTGGCCAGGACCGACTCCAGCCCGTAGACGCGGGCCACCCCGTCCGCCACCTGGATGACGGTGCCCACCTCGTCCAGGCGGACGGATGCGTCGAAGGACTCGATCTGCTGGCGAAGGATGCCGGAGATCTCTTCGGGCCGAATGCTCACCGGCCGCTCACTCCCCTTTCGTCCGCCCCACCGCTCGCCGCGCCCGAAACCGCGCCCGAGACCGCCTCCGCGCCAGCCAGGTGCCGGCGCATCGCCTCGAGTCGCGTCCGCACCGAGCCGTCCATGCGGCGGTCGCCGACGCGCACGATCAGCCCGCCCAGGATGGCCGGGTCGACGCGCTCGCGGAGCCGTACCCGCTCGCCGGCCCAGCTCTCCAGGCGGCGGAGCAGCACCTCGCGGCTCGCCTCGTCCAGCGCCATGGCCGTGGTCACCTCGGCCTCGCGGATGCCCTCCGCCTCGTCCGCCATCCGGCCATACTCCCGCGCCATGGCCGGCAGGAGGCTGCCGCGACCCTTGCGGACGACCACGTGCAGGAAGCGCCGCACCAGCGGCGACGCCTCCTCCCCCAGGAGCTGGTCCAGCGCGCTCTCGCGCGCCGACCCGGGCAGGACGGGGCTTTCCAGCACCCAGCGCCAGCGCGGATCCCCGCCCGCCCGGGCCGCCAGCCGCTCCAGCTCCTCCCGCACGCCGCCCACCTGGTTCCGCTCCCGTGCCAACACGAAGAGCGCCTCGGCGTAACGGCGCGCGACCGCCTCAAGCGCCATGGCCCGTTGCCCCGATCTCGTCGACGAACTCGCGGGCGAGGCGGCGCTGGTCCTCCTCACTGAACTCGCGCCGGATCACGCGCCGCGCCACCTCTACAGCCAGGTCCGCCACCTCCCGCCGGAGCTGGGCGAGCGCCTCGTCCCGCTCGCGGGCGATGGCCTGCTCCGCGCGGGCCAGGATGGCCGCGGCCTCTTCCTGCGTCTTGCGCAGCTGCTCTTCGCGCAGCTGCGCAGCCGTCGCCTGGGCCTGGCTGAGCATCTCCTCCACCTTGGCCTGCGCCTCGCGCAGTCGCTGCTCGTATTCGTGGCGGGCGCGGGCTGCCGCCTCGCGCTCGTTCTCGGCGTGGGCGAGGTCGCCGGCGATCTTCTTCTCACGCTCCTCGAGCATCCGCAGGAGCGGCTTCCAGCCGAAGTAGGCCAGGAGACCGAAGAAGATGAAGAAGTTGATGATGCTCCAGATCACGAGATTCCAGTCGATGGAGACGATCCCGCCGGGCACCCGGCTCCCCCCCTTTCCTCGCGTGCTGGCGGCGGGCGGCCCTCTCCGGCGCCCGCCCAAAACGGTCCGTCCGCGGACCCAAAAGCTCCCACCGGGTACCGGCGGAGGCGCCGTCGCGAACCCTTGAGGGGCCGTCCCGGCGCCCCGCCGGCTTCCTCACCTACACCTTGCCGTATAGCAAGAAGGCGATCAACAAACCATAAATGGCAAGCGCCTCGGTGAACGCGAGGCCCAAGATCATGACCCCCCGGGCGTCCCCCAAAGCCTCCGGCTGGCGCCAAGCCGCGTCGATGGTTGCGGAGACGATCTGCCCCTGCGCCAGCGCGGCTCCGAAGGCCGGCAGCGCGATGGCGATGGCTACAGCGAGTGCGGTCACCTGGTTCCCTCCTTTCGCCTGCCCCCGTTGGCGGAGCGCGTGATCCCTCCCGGTGGGAGGAAAGCCTTTCGTTACCCCAGGCCGTCCGGCGGCCGTTCCCGCCGCTACTCGGCCTCCCCCGTCGCCCCGGCGATGTAGACGCCGGTCAACATGGTGAAGATGAAGGCCTGCAGCAGGCCGAAGAGCGTGAACAGGACCATGAACGGGATCGGTACGATCCACGGTAAAAAGGAAAGCATGACCAGGAGGACCGAATCCTCCCCGAAGATGTTGCCGAAAAGTCGGAGCGCCAGCGAGAGCGGCCGGATCAGCTCCTCGACGATGTTGAGCGGCAGCATGAAGAAGGATGGACGGACGAAGTGCTTCAAGTAGGACGGCCCGTGGCTGATGAAACCGGAGACGTGCGTGGCGACGAAGGCGATGAGCGCCAGCGCCGCCGTCACGCTCAGGGTGCTGGTCGGCGTCTTGAAGCCGGGGAGCAGGTTGGCGCCCGGCAGGAGCTCGGAGTAGTTGGAGGCCAGGATGAAGACGAAGAGACTGGCGAGGAAGGGGAAGTAGCGGCGGGCTTTCTCCCTGCTGCCCAGGGCCGGGACCAGGATGCCGTTCATGATCATCTCCACGCCCAGCTCGAGCGCGTTCTGGCCCCCCCGCGGGACCATCTCGAGCCTGCGCGTGGCCAGCACCACCGCGGCCAGGACGACCAGCATCAGGCCCCATTCGGTCAGGATCTGCGACGTGACGGCCAGCCCGAAGAGGCGGAAGAAGACCTGGGTACTCTCCTGCCCGATCTCGGGCGCCGCCGCCAGCACGATTCCGCTCATCGAGCGAGCATCGCCTCCCGTCCCGCCGTGCGCCGGGCCATTCGCCAGATTCCCAGGGCGCTGCCGGCCAGGAGGCCGGCGGCCACGGCGACCAGCGACCAAGCGTCTCCCCGGGTCCAGAGCCAGGTGCCCAGCAGGAAGAGGGCGTCCACGGCGAACCGGGCGCCGAACCCTCCGAAGATCCAGCGGAGGTCCCGCCGCTCCTCCGCCGCCGCTCTCCGCAGAGCGACGCGGAGCAGCCAGCTGTTCGACCAACCGCCGGCGACGCCTGCCAGGGCCGCCAGGAGTTGCGAGGGAATCAACGGTCCTCCTCGTCCTTCCCGGGCTCCTCCGGGGATGCCCCCGGAGCGCCCCCCGGATTCCGTCCCGTGCGGCGGCCTGCACCCCGCGCGCTACCACCCGTCTCGCGAAGCATGTCCTTGACAACCATCTGCAAGGAGCCGCCTACCGCCAACAGGACCAGGACGGCGAGGAAGACGGGAGACGTGTGGAACCTGGCGTCCAGCCAGGTTCCGCCGGCATAGGCAGCCCACACCGCAACGCCCACGGTGATGGCGTCCGAGAGCGCCGTCGCCAGGAGGCGGTTGGGTGCGTTCCTGCGATTCGCCACCGGCATCTCCTTCAGGCTTGTCAGGACGGGCTTCCCGTGCGCCGACTCGCGGTCCGGCCCGGGGCTCGTGAAATGGGTATCAAGCCGGGCACGGGCGGTCGCTCGGGCGGCCGCTCACGGCGAAGAGTATACCTGATCGGGTCCGAGCCTGGCCAGAGAAGGGCCGCGGGAGAACTCTTCCCAGTGGGCCGGCAGGCCGCGGTGGGGATGGCGGCACGCTGCCGGTGCGAGGCCACCCCCCGCGCAGGATGGGACCAACGCTCCACCACCGGAAGCTCCTCCCAGGGGTCTGGGATCAGGGGTCTGGGATGCGGCCGGTTCCTCCGAAGGAGCCGACGTCCGTGACGATCCACAGGAGCGCCGTAGCGCCAGGGCGGCGACGGGCGCGTCCGGTGGGCGCTGACGGTAGCTCAGGTGATCACCCCGGAGGACGGCCGCTTCATAGCCGGATTCCGTCGCCCGCAGCGGGGCTCCGCGGGGCCGGCCGGAACTCCTCGGGCCTCGGCGCCCGGCCGGTCAGTCGCCATTCCACGGCCTGGGCGATGCGCTCCGCAGCCCGTCCGTCGCCGAAGGGGTTGGGCGCCTCCGCCGAGCGACGCCAGGCCTCGGGATCCGAGAGCAGCCGGTCGACAAGGTGGCGCACGCCCTCGTAGCCGGTTCCGGCCAGGTGGACCGTGCCGGCCTCGACCCCCTCCGGGCGCTCGCTCACCTCCCGTGCCAGCACCACGGGAGTGTGGAGCGAAGGCGCCTCTTCCTGGATGCCGCCCGAGTCGGTGACGACGAGGTGGGCGCGCCGCATCAGCTGCGCCCAGATCCCGTACGGCTGGGGCTCGACGAGGCGGACGCGCGCACGGCCCGCGGTCGCCCTCCGCACCGCCTGCCGGACGAGGGGGTTGGGATGGACGGAATAGAGGAGGAGCACGTCGGAGTGGGCCTGCACCGCGTCCGCCACGGCGCGCGCCACCTCTTCGATGGCGCCCTCCCAGCTCTCGCGCCGGTGCGTCTCGGCCAGGACCAGGCGGCCGCTCCAGCTGCCGAGCAGCCTCTCCGCGGCGCGTACGTCCGCCTTGCGCGCGTGCTCTACGGTCCAGAGGAGGGCGTCGATGGCCGTATTGCCGGTGACCAGCACCCCCTCGGCCGGGATCCCCTCGCGCAGCAGGTTCTGGCGGGCGCGCGGCGTGGGCGCGAAATGGAGCGCGCTGAGGCGGTCGGTAAGGAGGCGGTTGGCTTCCTCGGGGAAGGGCGCGTCCAGGCGGAAGCTGCGCAGGCCGGCCTCTACGTGGCCGACGGGGATGCGCCGGTAGAAGGCCGCCAGCGCCCCCGCCAACGTGGTGGTCGTGTCGCCGTGGACCAGCACCAGGTCGGGCGACCAGCGCCCCAGCTCCGCGTGGAGAGCCAGGAGGGCGCGCGCGGTCAGCTCCTCCAGCGGCTGGCCGGGGCGCATCAGATCCAGGTCGGCATCCGCCGCCAGGCCGAACTGTTCCATCACCTGGTCGAGAAGCTGGCGGTGCTGGGCCGTCAGGACGATGCGCACGTCAAGGGCGGGGCGGGCCTGGAGCGCCCGAACCACGGGCGCCATCTTGATGGCCTCGGGCCGGGTTCCGAAGACGCAGACCACCCTTGGCCCGCCGGCCTGCGCCGCGGACGCCCCCATGCTCAGAGCCCCGCCTGCTCGTTGGGCGGCGTGCCGGCCCCCGCCCGCGCACCTCTCCGCCCGCGGGGCGAAGGCGCTTCCCCGGGGCTCGTCTCCGTTTCCAGCAGGCCGAAGGTGTGCGCCGCATAGACCAGGGAGACGGCCAGGAAGGCGAAGATGAAGAAGCCCACCCAGAGGGTCGCCTCGCTGATGGCGATGGCGCCCACACCCAGCCAGCCCGTCACCATATAGATGAGCAGGACCGCCTCGCGCTGGCTGAGCCCCATGGCCAGGAGCCGGTGGTGCAGGTGGTCGCGGTCGGGGGTGCCGATGGACCGGCCGCTGCGCGCCCGCCGCAGGATGGCGAAGGCGGTGTCCAGGATGGGGACGCCCAGCGCGAGCGCAGGGACGGCTAGCGCCACCGCGGCGGCGCCCTTGGCCATGCCCTGGACCGCGGTGGTGGCCAGGGCGAAGCCGAGGAAGAGCGCCCCCGCGTCGCCCATGAAGATGCGCGCGGGCGGGAAGTTGAAGGGGAGGAAGCCCAGGGTGGCGCCCATGAGAGCGGCAGCGCCCGTCATGGCCATGATGCTCTGTCCGGACTGGATGGCGCCCAGGAACATGGTGCCGGCCACGATGGCGGTGATCCCCGCCGCCAGCCCGTCCAGGCCGTCCGCCAGGTTGATGACGTTCATCACGGCCACCAGCCAGAAGACCGTCAGCGGGGTGCCCCACCAGCCCAGGTGCCAGAAGCCAGCGGCGAAGGGGTCCTTCAGGTACGTGATGCGCAGGCCGCCCCAGAGGACCGTGACCAGCGCCACCGCCACCTGGGCCAGGAATTTCAGCCAGGCCGGCATCCGGAAGATGTCGTCCAGCAGGCCGACCAGGAGGATGAGCAGCCCGCCCGCCAGGAAGCCGCGAAAGAGCGGGTCGGCCGCATGGCCCGTGGCCAGGAGGGAGAGAATGACGGCGAGGCCGATGGCCAGACCGCCCAGGTAGGGTACGGGCTGGGTGTGGACGCTGCGCCGGTTGGGACGGTCGAGAGCGCCCGACGCCAGCGCCAGGCGACGGACCAGCGGCGTGGCGCCCAGGCTGAGCGTGAACGCCAGGAAGAGGACCACCCAGAACGGTTGGCTCAGCAGTTCACGGAGCGGCACGTCTTGCACCCCCGGCACACGGCCCATTCTAGACCAGCCGTGGCGCCGCGTCAGGTCTCGGCTGCTGGACGGTCATCCAGGCGCAGGTAGCCCTTGCGGATCAGCTTCTCTACGTGCCTCGCCAGCGAGCGGTCGATGTCGACGCCCATCTCGTCCTCCAGGACGAACATCATGGTGACCGCCGTCTGCGCCACGTCCAGCAGCTCCTCGCTGATGGCCAAGGCGACCTCGGCCGCGTCGCGCCGCTCCCTCTCGCCGCTCAGCGCCCGGAACTTGCCGATGGCCTGGCTCAGTTCGCCGGCTTCCTCCATCAATTTGAGCGCCGTCGACTCCAGCGTGGGGCGGAGGTTGTTGAGGCGGGGCAGGGCGATGGTCTTGGTCTCCATCTCAGCGCGCCGCCTCCCGCTCCCCGTCCAGGGCCTCCACCTTGGCCACCCGGCGCGCGTGGCGCCCGCCGGCGAAGGGCGTGGCCAGCCAGATCTCCACCATCTCCCGGGCGACGCCCGGCCCCAGCACGCGCCCGCCCAGGCAGAGCACGTTGGCATCGTTGTGCTCCCGCGAGAGACGGGCCGTATAGGCGTCGTGGCAGAGCGCCGCGCGCACGCCCGCCACCTTGTTGGCGACGATGCTCATGCCGATCCCGGTGCCGCAGACCAGGATGGCCCGCTCCGCCTCGCCGCGCGCCACCGCCTCGGCCGCAGGCCGGGCCAGGTCGGGGTAGTCGCAAGCCTCCTCGGAGTGCGTGCCGAAGTCGAGCACCTCGTGCCCGGCCTGCTCAAGCCAGCCCCGGATGGCCTCCTTCAGCGCGAAGCCGCCGTGATCCGCTCCCAGGGCCACTTTCATCGACGCTCTCCTCCCTCGCCCCGCCAACGCTCCAGCAGGCGGTCGATCAGCCTCTCCAGCTGCCTGGCGACACTCCGGTAGGCGCCGGCGTCCGATCCCGCCGGATCGGCCACCTCCAGCGTCTCCGCCACACCCTCCTCCTCGGCGGCGCGCCAGCCGTCGGGCAGGGCGTACTCGGCCAGCACGAAGCAGCGGTCGGCAGCCTCCGGGTAGCGGCGCCGGAACTCGTCCCGCTGGCGCCGCGTCATGGTCAGCACCAGGTCGGCCCAGGCCACCAGCTCCCCGTCCAGCGGGCGGGAACGGTGGCGCTCCAGCTCCCCGCCCGCCTCGGGCAGCGCCTCGCGCGCCATGCGTGCCGCCGGGGCACCCTCCACCGCGTAGAGGCCGGCCGAGCGGGCCTCGACTCCCTCGCCCGCCGCGCGCAGACGGAGCAGCGCCTCCGCCATGGGGCTCCGGCAGGTGTTGCCGTCGCAGAGGAAGAGGACGTGGAACCGCTCGCGGTCGCTTGCTCCCGCCGCCATGGCGCCCGCGCCCCTCAGGCGTCTCCCCGGCTCAGGGCGAGCAGGGCCTCCGCGTACCGATCCGGGCGGCTCAACCACTCCAGCCGGGCCGGCTCCGCCGCGGCCGGCGGGTAGATGGGCCGGCCCTGCTCCAGGCCCAGCGCCTCCACCGGCGAGGGCGGCAGCGCGCGCGGGTCGGGCAGGCGGCGGAAGCGCGGGTTCTCCACCCACTCCGTCTCGCCGTCCGTCTCCAGCTCGTAGTAGGCGCCACCCCGCATACGGGTATAGGGTTCATACTCCGAGCGGAAGGTCGCGTCCACCCAGTTGGCCATGGCCAGCGGCCCCGGCCCCGGGTTGATCGTGACGTGGCCATAGCCGGGCGGCATGACCACCACGTCGCCCGGGCCGGCGTCGACGATGACCACGTCCTCCAGCTCGTCCTCCGCACCGGCGCGCTTCTGCAGCAGGAAGTGCGCACGACCGAAGAGCACCTGGTAGACCTCCGGGTAGGCCAGCCGCCCGCCGGGCGGGAGCGGATGGTAGTGGCCGTAGGTTTTGACCGGCTCGGCGCCCACGCGCCCGTCGACCAGCACGGTGACGTCGTAGCGCAGGCCCGCCGCCCGGATCCGCGCCGCCTCCCCGCTCCGGGCAAGACCCCGATACATGAAGTAGAGCAGGTCTGGCCCCGCCGCCTCCGACTCGTAGAGGACGGGACGCATCGCCTCCAGGCGCCGCACCTCGGGCTCCACGGGCTCCACGCCCTCGCCGAACTCCAGGCGGCCGCTCACCTCGTCCAGCCGCAGCGGGAGCCCCGCCACCGCTTCCAGTTCGACCATGCGCTCCACCTCCCGGCGCCCCGCGCCGCCCGCCCCCTGCGCGCCCGCCGCTACTCCGCTACTCCTCGTAGACCCGGCTGGCGGCACGAAGCATCCGCTCCACCACGGCGAGGCCCACACCCTCGTCCGGCGGGGCTTCGGCCACGATGGCCGACGCGCCGCTCCGCTCCGCCTCGCGCAGGATGCGGAAGAGGCGCGCGGCCCAGGCGGCCGGCTCGGTGCGCGGCCCCAGGTCGAGGCGAAAGTCGGCATCATAGTATCCCAAGCTCTCCCGCGGAGCGATGACGGCCACGCGCTCCCCCGCCGCCCGCAATCCGCCCACCACCTCGGCCACGCGCCGGTGTACCCGCTCCGTTTCGCCGCGCACCACGAAGAGCGGCACCCGCGGCGCATAGTGGCGGTACTTCATGCCCGGCGCCCGCGGCCGTGCGGGGGGCGACGCTTCTCGCCCGGGCTCCGGCCGCGGCCCGAGCGTCGCCAGCACCGCCGCATCGACGCGCAGCCCGGGCAGCCAGGGCTGCAGCTCGTCCAGCGCCAGGCCGCCCAGCCGGAGGACGACCGCCGGTTCGACGGTCAGGTCGACCACCGTCGACTCCACCCCCACCCGGCAGGCACCTCCGTCCAGCACGGCGTCGATACGGCCGTCCAAGTCGGCCAGGACGTCCTCCGCCGTCGTCGGGCTGGGCCGCCCCGAGCGGTTGGCGCTGGGCGCCGCCACGGGCCGGCCCGCCGCGCGCAGGAGCGCCAGCGCCACGGGATGGTCGGGGACGCGCACGCCCACCGTCTCCAGCCCCGCGGTCACCTCGTCGGCCACGGCTGGCTTCCTCGGCAAGACGAGCGTGAGGGGGCCCGGCCAGAAGCGGCGGGCCAGCGCCACCGCCCGGGGAAGCGGCTCGGCCGCGGTTTCCAGCGCCTCCAGGCCGGCCAGGTGGACGATCAGCGGGTTGTCGGCGGGCCGCCCCTTGGCGGCGAAGATACCGCGCACCGCCCGCCCGTCCGTGGCGTCCGCCCCCAGCCCGTAGACCGTCTCGGTGGGAAAGGCGACCAGGCCGCCCCGGCGCAGGATGGCCGCCGCCAGCTGCACGTCCTCCTCCCGGTCGCCGCGCAGGCGCCGCGTCCGCATCGGCCTCATCCTCTCGCCCTGCCATCGGGCCAGCTCGCCTCCACCCAGCGCGGCCGTCCGGCCAAGTCGAAGCCCGGGCGGACCCGCCGGTAGCCCAGGCGCTCCAGGCTCTCCGCCAAGCGGGCCGCCGCCGCCTCGTCGGTCTCCAGGAGCAGCCAGGCGCCCGGCCGCAACCAGGGCCGGACGGCCTCCGCCCAGCGCCGGGCCGGCCCGGCGCCACCATCCCCGGCCAGGAGCGCCCGCCGCGGCTCGCGCCGTACCTCGCGCGGCAGCTCCGCGGCCTGGGCGGCCGCGACATAGGGCGGGTTGGCCACCACGAGCGAGAGGAAGCGCGCCCCCGCCCTGCCGCGCCTCCCCTTGCCCAGTCCCGCCAGGCCGCGCGCGGCGTCCGCCCGCACCAGGCGCACGCGGCGCGCCACCCCGAGCCGCTCCGCGTTCCAGCGCGCCACCGCCAGCGCCCCGGCCTCCGCCTCCACCGCCAGGACGCGCAGGCCGGGCCCGCCGCGCAGGGCCAGGGCCAGCGCCAGCGCACCGCTCCCCGTGCCCAGGTCGGCGGCCCAGGTGAGGCCCGCCCCCCGGCGACCCGCCGCGAGAAGCTTCAGCGCGCGCTCCAGGAGAAGCTCCGTCTCCGGCCTGGGGATCAGGACGCGGGGGTTGACGCGCAGGCGGAGCCCTGCCCACTCGCGCTCCCCGACCAGGTAGTGGAGCGGCGTGCCGGTCCGCCGCCGCTCCACGCGCCGCACGAAGGCGACCGCGGTAGCCGTTTCCAGCTCGGCCTCGGGATGCGCCAGCAGGCGTTCCGGCGGCCAACCGCTCACCGCCTGCAAGAGCACCCGCGCCTCGCGCGCCGGCGCCTCCACACCCGCCTGGCGCAGCCGTCTCCGGCCCCACTCCAGGAGCTTCCCCGCCGCGGGCATCGCCGCCGGCCCGGCCCCCTCAGCGCAGGGCGCGCAGCCGCTCCGCCGCGAAGTGCTCGGCCAGCGGCTCGATCAGCGGGTCCAGGTCGCCGTCCAGCACTTCCTCCAGCCGGTAGAGCGTCAGGTTGATGCGGTGGTCGGTGACGCGCGACTGGGGGAAGTTGTACGTCCGGATCTTCTCGCTGCGCTCGCCGCTGCCCACCTGCGCGCGGCGCTCGGCCGCCTCGCGCCCCGCCCGCTCCGACTCCGCCATCTCCAGAAGGCGCGCGCGCAGGATGCGCAGGGCGCGCTGCTTGTTCTTGTACTGCGAGCGCTCGTCCTGGCAGGTGACGACGATGCCCGTGGGCTTGTGGACGATGCGGATGGCCGTCTCCACCTTGTTGACGTTCTGGCCGCCGTGGCCCCCGGCGCGGAAGGTGTCGATCTCCAGGTCCTCGGGCGCGATCTGCACCTCCACCTCGTCCGCCTCGGCCAGGACGGCCACGGTGGCCGTCGAGGTATGGATCCGGCCGGCCGACTCCGTGGCGGGGACGCGCTGCACGCGGTGGACGCCGCTCTCGAACTTCAGGCGGCTGTAAGCTCCCTCGCCCTCGATCGAGAGGATGGCCTCCTTGTACCCGCCGATGCCGGTCTCGTTGCTGGAGAGGAGCTGCGCCCGCCAGCCGCGCCGCTCGGCGTAACGCAGGTACATGCGCAGGAGGTCGGCGGCGAAGAGTGCCGCCTCCTCGCCCCCCGCACCCGCGCGGATCTCCACGATGACGTTCCGCTCGTCGCGGGGGTCGGGAGGAAGCAGCATCCGCTCCAGCTGCCGCTCCGCCTCCTCCACCCCGGCGCGAAGCCGCTCCCGCTCCGCCTCCAGCCACGCGCGCTCGGCCGTCTCCTCCTCGCTGGCCAGGAGCGCCTCGGCCGTGGCCAGCTCGGCGCGGAGCCCCTCGACGCGCGCGGCCTCCTCCAGGATCCGCTCGATGCGGCCCCGCTCGCGCATGGCTTCCTGGAGGCGGCGCGCGTCGGACAGCAGCGCGGGATCGGCCAGGGCGGCCTCCAGCTCGGCGTAGCGCTGGCGGAGGCTCTCCAGGCTCAGGCTCCGGCTCTCCACGCCGCATCTCCCTCCCGCTGACGCCCCGGCGCGGGTGGCGACCCCTCTCCGAGGCGACAAAAAGGGCAGAGCCCCCGCTCTGCCCGCGCCCCGCTCCCGCTATCGGGCTGCGCCGGTGCCGGCGTACTTTCTGCGGAAGCGCTCCACCCGCCCGCCGGTGTCCACGATGCGCTGCTGGCCGGTGAAGAAGGGGTGGCAGCGCCGGCAGACTTCCACGCGCATCTCCCGCTTGGTCGAACCGACCTCATAGACGGCGCCGCACGAGCAGACGATGCGCGCCTTCTCGTACCAGGTCGGATGGATCTCCGGCTTCATGACCGCTCACGACCACCCTTCGCCGCGACTCGCCGCGACCTGCGTCGCCCGCCGCCGTCCCGGGCGACCTCCGCACACCGCGCCAGACCGCAGGGGGCGACGGCAGGTAGTCTAGCACATGGGGGCGGGGGATGTCTCTTCAGGCCGTCTCGCGTCGCAGGAGCTCGAAGAACTCGGCGTTGCTCCGCGTCTTGCCCAGCCGGTCCTTCAGGATCTCAAGCACTTTGCCGGCGTCCATGGTGTGTGTGGTCCGCCGGAAGGCCCACATCACCTCGAGCTCCTCCCTGGTGAGCAGGAGCTCCTCGCGACGCGTGCCCGAGCGCTTGATGTCGATGGCGGGGAAGAGGCGGCGCTCGGCCAGGCTCCGGTCCAGGATCAGCTCCATGTTGCCGGTGCCCTTGAACTCCTCGTAGATCACGTCGTCCAGGCGGCTGCCCGTCTCCACCAAAGCGGTCCCGATGATGGTCAGGCTGCCGCCCTCCTCCACGTTGCGGGCGGCCCCGAAGAAGCGCTTCGGCCGGATGAGGGCGGCCGGGTCGAGACCGCCGGAGAGCGTGCGCCCGCTGGGAGCGATGACGACGTTGTTGGCCCGGGCGAGCCGCGTGATGCTGTCCAGGAGGATGACCACGTCGCGCCGGTGCTCGACGAGGCGCTTGGCCCGTTCCAGGACCATGTCGGCCAGCTTGATGTGCGTCTCGGGCGGGTTGTCGAAGGTGGAGGCCAGCACCTCGGCGCGGACCGAGCGCTCCATGTCGGTCACTTCCTCGGGCCGCTCGTCGATGAGGAGGACGATGAGGACGACCTCGGGATAGTTGGTGGCGATGGCGTTGGCGATCTTCTTGAGGAGGACCGTCTTGCCCCCCTTGGGCGGGGAGACGATGAGGCCCCGCTGTCCCTTCCCCACCGGCGCCACGAGGTCGATGATGCGGGTGGAGAGCTCGTGGGCGGTGGTCTCCAGCTTGTAGCGCTGGTTGGGGTGGACCGGCGTCAGGTTGTCGAAGAAGATCCGGTCGGCGGCCACGTCGGGGCTGGTGCCGTTGACCGCCTCCACGCGCAGCAGGCCGAAGTAGCGCTCGCCCTCCTTGGGCTTTCGTGCCTGCCCCTGCACCTCGTCGCCCGTGCGCAGGTTGAAGCGCCGGATCTGCGAGGGCGAGACGTAGATGTCCTCGTCGCTGGGCAGGTAGCTCATGGCCCGCAGGAAGCCGAAGCCCTCGGGCATGATGTCCAGGATGCCGCGGGCGAAGATCAGGCCGTCCTTCTCCGTCTTGGCCTTGAGGATCTCGAAGATCAGCTCCCGCTTGCGCAGGCTGGAGTATCCGCTGAGCTCCAGCTCCTTGGCGATCTGGTAGAGCTGCGGGAGCGTCATCGCCTCAAGGTCCTCGAGGGCAAGGTTGGAGCCCGCGGGCGGCTTGGTTTTGGTGGCCATCGTCCTGGTTTTCACTGCCTTCTCCTGTGAGGTGCGGATCCGTCGGTCAGGGCCGCCGATCCCGCCGGGCCGACGTGACGCGCGCGGCCGCTTGCCGGTACGGTTCTTCCGGCCAGGTTTGGGATTGGGAAGCCAAGGTGAACACCGGTACGAAACGGGACAGGAGGTCGGTCTTCGCCCAACCTAGTCGTGCCTAGTTTAGCATACCCTGCCTGTCCTTGTGCAAACCTCAGGCATCTCCCGGCGTCGCCCGCCCGGCGGGCTGCCCGTAGACCCGCTCCCAGTCCCGAAGGAAGCGTTCCAGTCCCCGGTCGGTCAGCGGATGCGCCAGCATCGCCTGGAGCACCGCAAAGGGGACGGTGGCGATGTCCGCACCGGCCAGCGCCGCCTCCGTCACGTGCAGCGGGTGCCGGATGCTCGCCGCCAGCACCTTGGTCGGGATCTGGTGCAGGCGGAAGATCTCCCGGATCTGGCGCACGACCTCCATGCCGTCGTGGCCGATGTCGTCCAGCCGCCCGACGAAGGGCGAGACGTAGGACGCCCCGGCCTTGGCGGCGAGAAGCGCCTGGTTGGCGCTGAAGACCAGGGTGACGTTGACCCGGATCCCCTCCCGGGAGAGGGCGCGGGTGGCCTCAAGGCCCGGCTCGCCCACCGGGATCTTCACCACGATGTTGCTAGCCAGCTGCGCCAGCTCGCGTCCCTGCTCGATCATCCCGGCCGCGTCGCTGGCCGTCACCTCGGCGCTGACAGGCCCCTCCACCAGCGCCGTGATCTCGCGCAGGCGCTGGAAGAACGGGACACCCTCGCGCGCCACGAGCGTAGGATTGGTCGTGACGCCGTCCAGTATGCCCCATGCCGCCGCGCGCCGGATCTCGTCGATGTTGGCCGTGTCGAGAAAGATTTCCATGCGGGCACCCCTGGTGGCCTTCGCCGCCTGCGGCGGCTCGGCCCGACTCCTTGCGGCGAGACGAGGGTACCATACTCCGCCGCCCCGCGCCCAGCCGGACGGCCGATATGCGAGGAGTGCCGCACGACTCACGGCCGTGCGGCACTCCTCCAAGCTAACCAGGAAGGAAACTCCGGACCGGCGACGGCAGCGACCTACTCTCCCGGGCGGTCGCCCGCCGAGTACCATC
>JAIMAT010000005.1 GCA_023511835.1 Bacillota bacterium
CCCTTCGCCTGCCGCCTCTCCCGCCCGGCCCGCCGCCGGTCCTCGACCGCCGGCCCCCGCGGCTCCCGTCCGCGGGGTAAAAAAAAAGACCCCGCCCCTCCAGGGGCGAGGTCTCACGTGCCTCGCGGTACCACCCTGCTTTGCGCCGCACCCGGCCCCCCTCCGCTCCGGGCCCGCGCTGGGCGCCGGCCGGCAGGGCAGGATCCGAGGCGATCGCCTCGCTCCGGTATCGGCCCGTCGTGTCGGGCCGGCACGCCCTAGGCGCCGCTTCCGCCCCGCCCGGGACGGGGAGGCGCACTTCGGGCGCGCTGCTCGGGACCGAGGGACCCGCGCGGCCGGAACCGGTTCGCAGCTGCCCCGGCTCTCTGTCTCCGGCTCGCCCGCGGGCGCTGTCCCTCATCGCGCCATTCGGACTCCGGTTGTGGGAGGAGCGGCCCGGCCGGCAGCCCGGCCGGTTGTTGGCAGCGATCCTACCGGCGCTTCGACCGAAAGTCAACACCCCCTTCCGCCCTCCGGGACGACAGGCGGCGTTGACGGAGGCGAACTCGCCCTTTTTCGCCGCAAGGATCGTTCGCACTTGTGAAGAGGCGAACGCCTGCCCTCCGGCCGACGGGGGGAGGCGGCCGGGACGCCAGCGGCAGGAGTCCGCCGGGCGGCACCGTAATACCTGGAGCGATCTCCGCGTCACCGACCCTCTCTCGCGCTCGTCCCCCTTGCGAGCTCGCGCGACGCGGAGAGGAGGCTGGCGGGTGCCAGCAGAGACGCTCTTCGAGAAGCTCTGGCAGAGCCACGTGGTGCACGAGGAGCCGGGCGGCCAGGCGCTCCTCTACGTGGACCTCCACCTGGTCCACGAGGTCACCTCGCCCCAGGCCTTCGAGGGCCTCCGGCTGGCCGGGCGGCGGGTGCGGCGGCCGGACCTGACCGTGGCCACCGTCGACCACAACGTGCCCACCGAGCCCGGGCTCCTGACCCCCGAGCGGATCGCCGACCCGGTCTCGCGCCGCCAGGTGGAGGCGCTGGAGGCCAACTGCCGCGAGTTCGGGGTGCCGCTCTTCGGCCTCCAGAGCGCCGAGCGCGGCATCGTCCACGTGCTCGGGCCGGAGCTGGGCCTCACCCAGCCGGGCAAGCTGATCGTCTGCGGCGACAGCCACACCGCCACCCACGGCGCCTTCGGGGCGCTGGCCTTCGGCATCGGCACCAGCGAGGTGGAGCACGTGCTGGCCACGCAGACGCTCTGGCAGCGGCGTCCCGCCACCATGGAGGTCCGCTTCGAGGGCCGGCTGGGGCCCGGGGTGACGGCCAAGGACCTGATCCTCGCCTTCATCGGCCGCTACGGCCCGCGGGTGGGCCAGGGGTACGCCATCGAGTTCACCGGCCCCGTGGTGGAGCGGATGGGCATGGAGGAGCGGATGACGCTCTGCAACATGGCCATCGAGGCGGGAGCGCGGGTCGGCCTGGTGGCGCCCGACGAGACCACCTTCGCCTACCTGCGGGGCCGCCGCTTCGCCCCCCGGGGTGAGGACTGGGAGGCGGCGCTGGCCGCCTGGCGGCGGCTGCGCAGCGACCCCGGGGCCGCCTACGACCGGCGCCTGGTGCTGGACGCCTCCCAGGTGGCGCCGCAGGTGACCTGGGGGACGCACCCCGGCATGACGGTGGCGGTGACGGACCGGGTGCCGGATCCCGCCCGCATCGAGGAGCCGGTGGAGCGGGCGGCCGCCGAGCGGGCGCTGGCCTACATGGGGCTGGAGCCGGGCACGCCCGTCGAGTCCATCCGGGTCGACCGGGTTTTCATCGGCTCCTGCACCAACGCCCGCCTCGAGGACCTGCGCGCCGCGGCGGAGGTGGTCCGCGGGCGGCGCGTGGCGCCCGGGGTGCGCGCCATGGTGGTGCCGGGCTCGGAGGGCGTCCGCCGCCAGGCCGAGGCGGAGGGGCTGGACCGCCTCTTCCTGGAGGCGGGCTTCGAGTGGCGGGCCTCAGGCTGCTCGCTCTGCCTGGGCATGAACCCGGACGTCCTGGCTCCCGGAGAGCGCTGCGCCTCCACTTCCAACCGGAACTTCGAGGGGCGGCAGGGGCGCGGCGGCCGCACCCACCTGGTCAGCCCGGCCATGGCCGCCGCGGCCGCCATCGCCGGCCACTTCGTCGACGTGCGGCGCTGGCTGGAGCCGGCGGCGGGCGAGCGGGCGGCGGCGCCGGCGGGGGAGGTGGGCGCCTGATGGAGCGCTTCGTCCGTCACACCGGCCTGGTGGCGCCGCTGGACCGGCCCAACGTGGACACCGACGCCATCATCCCCAAGCAGTTCCTGAAGCGGATCGAGCGGACGGGCTACGGGCCCTTCCTCTTCCACGACTGGCGCTACCGCCCCGACGGCTCGCCCGACCCGGAGTTCGTCCTCAACCGGCCGGGCTACCGGGAGGCGACCATCCTGCTGGCGCGGGAGAACTTCGGCTGCGGCTCCAGCCGCGAGCACGCGCCCTGGGCGCTCCAGCAGTACGGCTTCCGGGCCATCGTGGCGCCCAGCTTCGCCGACATCTTCGAGGCCAACTGCCTCCAGAACGGCCTCCTTCCGGTCCGGCTGGAGCCGGAGGCGGTGGAGGAGCTCTTCCGGCGCGCGGCCGAGCCCGGCTACCGGCTGACGGTCGACCTGGAGCGGGAGCAGGTCCGCGACGGGGCGGGCTTCCTCGCCGCCTTCCGCATCGACCCGGAGCGGCGCCGCCGCCTGCTGGAGGGGCTGGACGACATCGGCGTGACGCTGGCCCACGAGGCGGCCATCGCCGCCTTCGAGGCGCGGCGCCCCGCCTGGAGCGAGATCGACTGGCCGGCCGGCGAGGGCTGAGCCGGGGGGAGGGGACGGCATGGCGACGAGCGAGAGGACGGCGGCGATGCGGGCGCGCAGCTCCCGGCTCCTGGACGGCCGCGACCGGGCGGCGGCGCGGGCGATGCTGAAGGCCATCGGCTTCGGCGACGAGGAGCTGCGCCGGCCGGTGGTGGGGGTGGCCAACACCTGGATCGAGACCATGCCCTGCAACTTCCACCTCCGCCGCCTGGCGGAGCACGTCAAGCGGGGCATCCGGGCGGCGGGCGGCACGCCCATGGAGTTCAACACGGTGGCCATCAGCGACGGCGTCACCATGGGCACCGAGGGCATGAAGACCTCGCTGGTCAGCCGCGAGGTGATCGCCGACTCCATCGAGCTGGTGGCGCTGGGCCACATGTTCGACGCCCTGGTGGTCCTGGTGGGCTGCGACAAGACCATCCCGGGCGGGGCCATGGCGCTGATCCGCGCCGACGTGCCGGGCCTCGTGCTCTACGGGGGCTCTATCGCGCCGGGGCGCTTCCGCGGCCGCGACGTCACCGTGCAGGACGTCTTCGAGGCCATCGGCGCGCACGCGGCGGGCCGGATCACGGACGAGGACCTGAAGGAGCTGGAGGACGCGGCCTGCCCGGGCCCCGGCGCCTGCGGCGGGCAGTACACGGCCAACACCATGGCCATGGCGCTGGAGTTCCTGGGGCTCTCCCCCTTCGGCTCGGCCGGCGTGGCCGCGGCCGACCCCTTCAAGGACCGCGTGGCGGAGGAAGTGGGGCGCCAGGTGATGGAGGTGCTGGCGCGCGGCATCCGGCCGCGCGACGTGCTGACGCGCGGCTCCTTCCTCAACGCCGTCGCCGCGGTGGCGGCCACGGGCGGCTCGACCAACGCCGTCCTCCACCTGCTGGCGCTGGCCCACGAGGCCGGGGTGGAGCTCTCCATCGACGACTTCGACGCCGTCAGCCGGAAGACACCCATCGTGGCCAGCCTGCGGCCCGGCGGCGAGTTCACCGCCGTCGACCTGGCGCGGGCGGGCGGCACCTCGCTCCTGGCCAAGGAGCTGATCGAGGCGGGGCTGGTGGACGGCGCCCAGCGCTCCATGACCGGCGCCACGCTGGCGGAGCAGGTGGCGGGGGCCGAGCCGGCGCCGGGCCAGCGGGTGCTGCGGCCGGTCCACGACCCCTTCAGCTCCAGCGGCGGCCTCGCCATCCTGCACGGCAACCTGGCGCCGGAGGGGGCGGTGGTCAAGATCGCCGGCCACGAGCGGCCCTACCACCGCGGTCCCGCACGGGTCTTCGACTCCGAGGAGGAAGCGATGCAGGCGGTCACCGGCGGCGCCCTCCGTCCCGGCGACGTGGTGGTCATCCGCTACGAGGGGCCGGCGGGAGGCCCGGGGATGCGCGAGATGCTGGGCGTGACCGCGGCCATCGTCGGCGCCGGCCTGGGCGAGAGCGTGGCGCTGGTCACCGACGGCCGCTTCTCGGGGGCCACCCACGGCCTGATGGTGGGCCACGTGGCACCGGAGGCGGCGCGCGGCGGCCCCCTGGCGCTCTTGCGCGAGGGCGACACGGTGGTCATCGACGTGGAGGCCCGGCGCCTGGACGTGGAGTTGGACGAGGCCGAGCTGGCCGCGCGTCGCCAGAGCTGGAACCCGCCCGCGCCGCGCTACACCTCCGGCGTCATGGCCAAGTACGCCGCGCTGGTGGGCTCCGCCGCCCAGGGCGCGGTCACCCGCCTGCCCGGCGGGCCGGGCGCTGCGGGCCGGCCGGCGGCGCGCTGAGCTTCCGCCGGGGAGGGCGGCGGAGACCGCATCCGGGAGCGGGCCGGCCCGGCGGCAGGCGGCCGGCCGCACGGCGCGCGGCTCCGGCTTCGGAGCGGCGCCCGGGTGCGGGCTCTTGCGGCTGGGAGGGCCGCGGCGTAGCCTGATAGGGAAATCGCGATAAGGTGATGGGATTGCGGACGCCCTCCTCGACCGTGGCCTTGGTCTTCCGCGCTCTCGGCGACGATACCCGCCTCCAGATCCTCTCCCTCCTGCGCGAGCGTTAACTCTGCGTCTGCGAGTTCGTCGAGCTCTTCGGCATCAGCCAGCCCGCCGTCAGCGAACACTTGCGCCGCCTCCGGGAGGCCGGCCTGGTGACCGCCGAGCGGCGCGGCGTCTGGGTCTTCTACGCCCTGCGCCGGCCGCTGCCCGCCTACGTCGACGAGGCGCTGCGCGCGGTGCGGCTTCCTGCGGAGCTGCAGGCCCGCTTCGCGGCCATGAGAGCCGTGGGCTCCTGCCGTCCGGAGCGCGGGGGGGGCGCGGCGGGGAGGGCCGGCATCCGGCAGGCCGGTCTGGGTCGCCTCGCCGCCCGGGAGCCCCGGGCGGACGGACGGGCATGAGCCGCCCGGAAAGGACTCCCCTCTTCAGCGCGGAGCCGTCTCACCCCGCGGCCCGGTGCCCCCTGCTCCCCGGCGCCTGCCGGCGGCTGCTCACGTGCCGGCCCCCCGCGCCGTGGCGGGCCTGCGCGCAGACGGCCCGGGCCGCCGGGCGGGAGGAGCCTCCGCTCCCCGCCGGCGGGCGCACAGGGGAGGGCTCCGCTCTCCCGGTGCCCCGGCTGTCCGAAGCGATCCCCCTCTGCCCGGCGAGCGGTTCCACCCGAAGCTTCCGAACCTCACGACGGAAGACGCGATCCTGGGGGGTGCCCTTTCCAAGATGCAGAGTCTCCTGGCCGTGGCCCTCTTCGTCGTCGTCCTCGTCCTCGTCATCTGGCAGCCCCGAGGCCTCTCCATCGGCTGGCCGGCGGCGGTCGGCGGCGCCCTGGCCGTGCTGCTGGGCATCGTGACCCCGGCCGAGGTGGGCCAGGTCGTCGGCATCGTCTGGGACGCCACGCTGGCCTTCGTCGCCGTCATCCTGATCTCGCTGGTGCTGGACGCTGTCGGCTTCTTCGAGTGGGCCGCCCTGCACATGGTCCGCCGCGCCGGCGGCAGCGGCGCCCGCCTCTTCGTCTACAGCATCATCCTCGGCGCCCTCGTGGCGGCCCTCTTCGCCAATGACGGCGCGGCGCTCATCCTGACGCCCATCGTCTACGAGCAGGTGAAGGCCCTCCGCCTCTCCTCCGCGGCCATCCTGGCTTTCGTCATGGCAGGCGGCTTCGTCGCCGACAGCACCTCCCTGCCGCTCGTCGTCAGCAACCTCGTCAACATCGTTTCGGCCGACTTTTTCCACATCGGGTTCGTCGGCTACTCCGCGCGCATGCTCCCCGTCGACCTGGCGGCGCTGGCGGCGAGCCTGCTGGCGCTCTACCTGTACTTCCGCCGCGACCTGCCAGAGCGCCTGGAGACGGCGGGGTTGAAGACGCCGGAGGAAGCCATCCGCGACCGGCGCCTCTTCCGCTTCTCCTGGCTGGTGCTCGCGCTTCTCCTGGCCGGCTATCTGGCCAGCCAGGCCCTGCACATCCCGGTCTCGGTGGTGGCCGGCGCGGCCGCGCTCCTCCTCCTCCTCGTCCTGGCCGCACGCAGCCCTGCCGTCGACGTGCGCCGTCTCGTCCTCGAGGCGCCCTGGAAGATCGTGGTCTTCTCCATCGGCATGTACGTGGTCGTCTTTGGCCTGCGGAACGCCGGGCTCATCGCCATTCTCGCCCGCTCGCTGGCCTGGGCGGCCCGCCACGGCCTGGCGGTGGCCGTCTTCTACACGGGCTATCTGGCCGCCGGGCTCTCTTCGGTCATGAACAACATGCCGACGGTGATGGTGGACGCGCTCGCCATCCACGCCAGTGGCCTCCACGGGGTGGCCCGCCTGGGCGCGGCCCTGGCCAACGTGGTCGGCAGCGACCTGGGCCCGAAGATCACGCCCATCGGCTCCCTGGCCACCCTTCTCTGGCTGCACGTGCTCGAGCGCCGGGGCGTGAAGATCGGCTGGGGGTACTACTTTCGGGTCGGCGTCACGCTGACGCTCCCCGTCCTCGCGGTCACCCTGGCCGCGTTGCTGGCCGTCCTCGCCCTCCAGGGCTGAGCCTGCCCGGGCGGGGGAACCGCGCAGGCGCCGGCTCGGGAGCGGCGCGAGCGGCGGCCCGAGCTCTACACCGGGCGCGCGCGGCGCCGACATGGGAAGGGGGGCGCCGCGCCGGCGAAGAAGCCGGTGCGGACCGGCGGTCGCGGCGCCCGCGACGACGGGCGCGGGCCGGCGGCGGAGGCGACGACGAGGTGGTGACGGGGATGGAGGCAGCCGAGCCGATCCGTCCCGTGGAGTGGACCGAAGAAGGGCTGGTCATCGTCGACCAGACGCTCCTTCCCGGCGAGCTGCGCAGGCGCTGGCTGCGCAGCGTGGAGGAGGTGTACGCGGCCATCCGCCGGCTCGAGGTGCGGGGAGCGCCGGCCATCGGCATCGCCGCCGCCTTCGGCGTGGTGCTAGGCGTCGACGAGGCCGCGCGCGGGGGGCGGGCCGGCACGGGAGGCGGCGCGGCGGGCGGGCCCGAGCGGGAGCGCTTCCTGCGCGCCGTGGAGGCGGCGGCCGACCGGCTGGCCAAGGCGCGCCCGACGGCCGTCAACCTCTTCTGGGCGCTGGGGCGCATGCGGCGCCGCGCGCATCGGGCCGTGCTGGGGGGCGACGACCGCCGCGACGGCCGCGGAGGCTGGGCCGCCTGGCGGCAGGCGCTGCTGGAGGAGGCGCTGGCCATCCTGGAAGAGGACCGGGCGCTCTGCCTTGCCATCGGCGAGCACGGGGCCGGGCTCCTGGAGGAGCTGGGGGCCGACGCCGTCCTGACGCACTGCAACGCCGGCAGCCTGGCCACGGCCCAGTACGGCACGGCGCTGGCGCCCGTCTACGTGCTGGCCGCCCGCGGCCGCCGGCTGCGGGTCTACGTCGACGAGAGCCGGCCGCTTCTCCAGGGCGCGCGGCTGACGGCCTGGGAGCTGGAGCGCGCCGGCCTGCCGGTCACGCTGATCGCCGACTCGGCGGCGGCCACGGTGCTGGCGCGGGGCTGGGTGCAGGCGGTGCTGGTGGGCGCCGACCGGGTGGCCGCCAACGGCGACGTAGCCAACAAGGTGGGCACCTACCCGCTGGCCGTGCTGGCCCGTCGCCACGGGGTGCCTTTCTTCGTCGCCCTGCCCTCGTCCACCGTCGACCTGGAGACGGAGACGGGCGAGGGCATCCCCATCGAGGAGCGGGGGCCCGAGGAGGTGCGCACCTGCGCCGGCCAGCCGGTGGCGCCCGCCGGGGTGGAGGTCTTCAACCCGGCCTTCGACGTCACGCCCCACGAGCTGGTGACCGCCTTCATCACCGAGCGGGGCGTCATCCGCCCGCCCTTCGCGGAGGGGCTGCGCGGCCTGGCCGGCGGGGCGGCGGCCGGCCGGCTTCACCCCTCCTGAGGGGGCGCCGTCCAGAGCGCGGGCTCCTCGGCCAGGACCTCCCGCTCCAGCTCCCACATGCGCCGGTAGAGGCCGCCCCGGGCGAGGAGCGCGCCGTGCGGGCCGCGCTCCACCACGCGCCCGTGGTGGAGGACGAGGATCTCGTCCATGGCCTCCAGCCCCGCCAGGCGATGGCTGACCAGGAGGAGGCTCTGCCCCTCCAGGGCGGCCAGCAGCCCCTTCAGCAGGCGGCGTTCGGTGAGCGCGTCGAGTCCGGCCGTCGGCTCGTCCAGGAGGAGGATGGGGGCCGGGCGGAGGAGCACCCGCGCCAGGGCCAGCCGCCGGCGCTCGCCGCCGGAGAGGCGGAGGCCGGCCTCGCCCACCGGGGTGGCCAGCCCGTCCGGCAGGCGGTCGAGCCAGTCGCCCAGCCCGGCCAGGCGGAGCGCGGCGCGCATCTCGGCCTCGCCGGCGGCCGGGTCGCCCAGGCGCAGGTTCTCCGCCAGACTGGCGTGGAAGAGGTGGCTCTCCTGGGCGAGGACGCTGTAGAAGGTGCGCAGCTCGCCCGGGTCCAGCGTGCGGATCTCCCGGCCGTCCAGGAGGATGCTCCCCGCCTCCGGTTCACGGAAGCGGACCAGGAGATCGAGGAGCGTGCTCTTGCCCGAGCCGCTGGCACCCACCAGCGCCAGTCGCGCCCCCGGCTCGAGCACCAGGTCGATCCCGTCCAGGGCGGGGCGTACGGTGCCGGGGTAGGTGTAGCGAAGGCCGCGCACCTCCAGCCGCACCGGCGGCCGGGCCTGCGGCCGCCGGCCGCCGGCGGCGGACGGCGAGGCCGGCGGCACCGGCGGCGGCACCCGCTCCAGCTCCTCGAGTCGCTCCGTCGCCTCCACGCTCTCGCCCAGGCCGGCCAGGGCCGCGGGGAGCGGGGCCACCGCCTCGAAGGCGGCCAGGGCGGCCAGCGCCGCGGCCACCGCCTCGGGGGCGGGGAGGCGGCCCTGACGGACCAGCGGCACGGCCAGGAGGAGGACGGCCAGCAGCGCGAGGTTCTGGAAGAGGCCCAGGAGCGCGCCGGTGGCCGCCTCCGCCCGCCGCACCCGCCGCTGGAGCGCGAGCAGGCGGTCGCCGGCCGCGTCCAGACGGCGGCTCCAGGAGGCTTCCTGGGAGAAGGCGAGCAGCTCGGCCATGCCGCGGACGGTGTCGACGGCCAGGTTGGCCAGGCGGCCGCGGGCGGCGGGCAGGGCGGCGGCGGCGCGGCCGGCCGCCCGCTGGGCGAGGAGCGGCAGGCCTGCGCCGGCCAGGAGATAGGCCAGCGTGAAGGCCGCGGCCAGGGCGAGGCCGCGCGGGGCCAGGACGGCCCAGCCCAGGAGCAGGGTGAGGAGCGCCACCCCCGGCGGGTAGAGGCCGCGCAGGAAGAGGTTCTCGAGTGTCTCCACGTCCCGGACCAGGCGGCTGAGCAGGTCACCCTGCCGCCGGCCCGCCAGGCCGGCCGGCGAGAGCGGCTCCACGGCGCGGTAGAAGGCGACGCGCAGGCGGGCGAGCAGGCGGAAGGTGGCGTCGTGCGTCACCAGCCGCTCCAGGTAGCGGAAGGCGCCGCGCGCGATACCGAAGAAACGGACGCCGACGATGGGCACCCAGAGGAGCAGGATGGTGGAGGGACGGAGCGCCGCGGCGGCGATCAGGTAGCCGGAGAGCGCCAGGAGGCCGAGGCTCGAGCCGACGGTCAGGAGACCCAGCAGGAGGCCGAGCCCCATGCGCGCCCGGAGCGGCGCGAGCCAGGCGAGCCAGCGTCGCCACGCGCGCCTCACGGCCGGCCCTCCCCGGCGGCGGCCGCGGCCGCGGGCCCGGCGTAGGCGCGCGCCAGGCGCGCGTAGAGGCCGCCGCGAGCCAGCAGCTGCTCGTGCGAGCCCTCTTCCGCCAGCCGGCCGTCCTCCAGGACGAGGATCCGGTCGACCCGCCGGACGGTGGTCAGCCGGTGGGCCACCACCAGGGCGCCGCGGCGGGCCAGCAGGCGGGCCAGCGCCTCCGCCACGGCCGCCTCGCTCTCCGGGTCAAGGTGGGCGGTGGGTTCGTCCATCACCAGCCAGGGCGCGTCGCGCAGCCAGGCGCGCGCGATGGCCAGCCGCTGCCGCTCGCCTCCGGAGAGGCCGGCCCCGTCCTCGCCCAGCCGCGTCTGGAGCCCCTCGGGCAGGGCGCGTACGAACGCCTCCGCCCCGGCCGCGCGCAGCGCCGCCCAGAGCTCCGCCTCGCTGGCGTCCGGGCGGGCGAGGCGCAGGTTCTCCGCCACGCTGGCGGCGAAGAGATACGGCCTCTGGGGCAGGAGGGCGACCTGCGCCCGCCAGGCGGCCAGGCCCACCTCCTCCAGCCGGCGTCCGCCGATGCGGACCGCCCCCGCCTGCGGCCTGAGGAAGCCCATCCAGAGCGCCAGCACCGTGCTCTTCCCGGCCCCCGTCGGCCCCACCAGCGCCACCCGCTCCCCCGGCCGCACGAGAAAGTCCAGCTCCTCCACCGCCGGCCTCTCCCTGCCCGGGTAGGTGTAGGTGACGCGCTCGAAGCGGACTTCGCGCCGCGGCCGGCCCGCGCGCGCCGCCGGCGCCTCCGCGGGGGTGGCTTCCTCCCGGGCCGTGCCGGCGGCCTCCGGCCAGGCCGCGGGCTCATCCAGCAGCTCGAAGATGCGCCGGCCGGCCGCCGCGCCGCCGGCGGCGGCATGGAACTGGGCGCCCAGCGTGCGCAGCGGCTGGTAGACCTCGGGGGCGAGGAGGAGGGCGAAGAAGGCCTCGCGGAAAGGCAGGTGCCCGTCCAGCAGGCGGAGCGCCAGCGCCACCGCCACCACCGCCGTGCTCAGCGAGGCCAGCAGCTCCAGCGCCAGCGCCGAGAGGAAGGCGACGCGCAGCGTCTCCATGGTGGCGCTCCGCAGCCGCTCGCTGCTCCGGGCCAGCGTCTCCGCCTCGCGCCGCTCCAGGCCGAAGAGCTTGAGCGTGGGCAGCCCCTGGAGCACGTCCAGAAAGTGCGCGCTCAGGCGCGAGAGCTCCCCCCAGCGACGGCGGGCGGCGGCCGCCGCCTGCCCGCCGATCAGCCACAGAAAGAAGGGGAGGAGCGGCAGGGTGACCAGGAAGATCACCGCCGAGAGCCAGTCGCGGGGGAAGACAAAGGCGACCAGCAGGAGCGGCACCAGCGCCGCCAGCGCCAGCTGCGGCAGGTAGCGGCCCAGGTAGCTCTCCAGCTGCTCGACGCCCTCCAGGAGCGTGTTGGCCAGCTCGCCCCCGCGCTCGCCCGTCGTCGCCGCCGGCCCCAGCGCCAGCAGGTGGCGGGAGAGCCGCCCGCGCAGCTCCCGCTCGACGCGTGCGGCCAGCTCGAAGGCGGCCAGCTCGCCTCCCCAGGCCAGGAGCGCCCGGGCGGCCATCACCGCCGCCAGCGCCAGCGCCGGCCGCGCCAGGGCCGCCAGGCCGGCGCCCCCCAGGAGGAGCCGATCGACGACGCCCGAGAAGAGCCAGGCCTGGGCGACGGCCAGGAGCGCGGTCAGTCCGCCCAGGAGCACCACCAGCGCCAGCAGGTGGCGGACCGGGCGGACCCGCGCCAAGAGCCTCCGGTCCATTCCCACGGCCATCCCCGTCCCGACGCCGAGGCCGGCCCGTGGGCCGGCCTCGGCCTCGCTCCTATTCTCCGTCATGCGGCTAGTAGGTCAGCCTCTCGCGCACGTCCACGCGCCGCCGGAAGACCCAGTAGCTCCACGCCTGGTAGGCCAGCACGAAGGGGACCAGCGTCAGGGCGACGATGGTCATCACCCGCAGCGTGTAAGGGCTGGAGGAGGCGTTGTAGACGGTCAGGCTCCAGGCGGGGTTGAGGCTGGAGATCATCACGTGCGGGTAGAGGCCGAGAAAGATCGCGGCCACGCTGGCGATGATGGCCAAGCCGTTGAACACGAAGGCCCAACCGGCGCGTTCGCGGCCGAGAGCGGCACGGACGGCCAGGAGCGCCGCCAGGCCGGCCAGCAGGAGGAGACCCGGCACCGGCCCCGGCCTCTGGAAAAGGCCGCTGGCGAAGTAGCTGTAGACGGCGAAGAGCGCCGCCGCCAGCGTGGCCAGGGCGCCCGACCAGAGGGCGGCCGCGCCGGCGCGCCGCCGGATCTCGCCCTCCGTCTTGAGCAGGAGAAAGAGCGCCCCGTGCAGCGTGAAGAGCAGCAGAGTGAAGAGGCCGCCCAGCAGGCCGTACGGGTTGAGGAGCGTCAGGAGGTTGCCGGTGTAGTTCATCTGCGCGTCGATGGGCAGGCCGCGAAGCAGGTTGGCCAGCGCCACCCCCCAGAGGAGGGCGGGCAGCAGGCTGCCGGCGAAGATGGCCCAGTCCCAGGCGTTCCGCCAGCGCGGGCTCTCGTCGCGGCTGCGGTACTCGAAGCCGACGCCGCGCAGGATCAGGGCCAGCAGCATCAGCACCAAAGCCAGGTAGAAGCCGCTGAAGAGCGTGGCGTACCAGTTGGGGAAGGCGGCGAACATGGCGCCGCCGGCCGTCAGCAACCAGACCTCGTTGCCGTCCCAGTGGGGTCCCACCGTGTTGAGCAGCACGCGCCGCTCGCGGTCCGAGCGCCCCAGCCAGGGAAGGAGGATGCCGACGCCGTAGTCGAAGCCCTCCAGGAAGAAGTAGCCCACGAAGAGGATCGCGATCAGCGCGAACCAGAGCGTGTTCAGGTCCATGCGCATCCCCCCCTCAGAGCCCCAGCGTCGACTCGACGCCCACTTCGGGGACTTCCTCGCTCTCGCGGCCCTCCAGGCCCAGGCGCACGTACTTGAGCGTCAGGTGCAGGTCGGCCGCGGCCATCAGGCTGTAGAGCAGCGTGAAGAGGGCGAGGCTGAGGCCGACGTCCAGCGCGCTGACGGTGGGCGAGACGGCGTCCGCCGTCTTCAGCAACCCCGTCACCACCCAGGGCTGCCGGCCGATCTCGGTCATCAGCCAGCCGGTGGCGTTGGCCACGTAGGGGAGCGCGATCGCCCAGACCAGGAGGCGCAGGTAGCGCTCCCGCGCCGCCAGGTCGCGCCCCCGCCAGAGCAGGACCGCCCCGTAGAGGCCGAGGAGCAGCATCAGCGTGCCGGCCAGCACCATCAGCCGGAAGCTCCAGAAGGTGACGCCCACGGGCGGCACGTAGTCGCCCGGACCGTAGCGCGCCACCGCCTGGGCCTGCAGCTGCTCGATGCCGGGCACGCTGCCGGAGAGGCGACCGTACGCCAGCAGGCTGAGGGCGTAGGGGATCTGGATCTCGAGGTAGTTCCGCTGGTTGGCGCTGTCCGGGATGGCCACCAGCGTCCAGGGCGCCGGGCTCGGGCTGGTCTGCCAGAGCGCTTCGGAGGCGGCCATCTTCATGGGCTGGGCGCTGACCAGGTGGACCGCCTGGGCATGGCCCATCACCACCACCAGCAGGCTGAAGACGGCGGCGAAGAGGACCCCCAGCCGCAGCGAGCGGGCGAAGAGGTCGGGGTGGTGGCGGCGCAGGATCTGGTAGGCGCTGATGCCCGCCATGAAGAAGCCGGCCGTGGCGTAGGCGCCGAAGACGGTGTGCGGGAACTCCACCCAGAGCTGCGGGTTGCCCAGCAGCGCCAGGAAGTCGGTCATCTCCGCGCGGCCGCCGCGCAGCGCGTACCCCACCGGCTCCTGCATGAAGGAGTTGGCGGTCAGGATCCAGAAGGCGGAGATCAGCGTGCCCAGCGCCACCAGCCACATGGAGGCGGCGTGGAGCGACTTGGAGATCCGGTCCCAGCCGAAGATCCAGACGCCCAGAAAGGTGGACTCCAGGAAGAAGGCGAGCAGCGCCTCCACCGCCAGCGGCGCGCCGAAGACGTCGCCGACGAAGCGCGAGTAGCTCGACCAGTTCATCCCGAACTGGAACTCCTGCAGGATCCCCGTGACCACGCCCAGCGCGAAGTTGACCAGGAAGAGCCGGCCGAAGAATTCGGCCAGCCTCCGGTACGCCTCGTCGCCGCGCCGCACGTAGATCGTCTCCAGGACGGCGATGAGCAGGCTGAGGCCGATGGTCACCGGCACGAAGAAGAAGTGGAAGACGGTCGTGACGCCGAACTGCCACCGCGCCAGCAACAGGTTGAGAGCCATGTCCCGCCCTCCTTGCGGGGGAGCGCATCCCGTAGCGAGATGGCGGCGCGGCACTAAAAATGGTTTGATCTGAATAAATAGCCCCGCCGCTAGCTAAAGCGTACGGCCCCCCGGGAAGGGCCGGAATCACCCAAGCGGGGGATCCGCTAACTATTCGCCAGGAGGATCTCCTTTCGAAGGGGACCGGGCCAAGGGGGCGAGGTGGCCGGCCAGGCCGCCACCCGGTTGGCCCGGGCGGCGGCCGGCCGGCGGAGCGACTCTCAGCGGCGGTGGACGGAAGTCTGCACGGGTACCGGGTTGCGCAGGCACCAGGTGGCCGGGCAGCGCTCCTCGGCCAGCCTCAGGAGCCGCTCCAGCTCCTCCTGCGGCGCGTCGCTCTCCACCTCCACCTCCCAGCGCAGCGCCTCGATGACCGGCGCGTCACCCAGCCCGAAGAAGCGCGCGAAGTTGACGTCGGCGGTGGAGCGGACGTGGAGGGCGCCGAGCGTGACACCCTCCAGGGCGGCCACCAACCCGAAGGTGGAGGCGAAGCAGGCCATCGCCCCGTACATGCAGTACTGGACGGCGCTGGGCGCCAGGCCGCTGCCGCCCATGTGCGGCGGGAAGTCGGCGCGGAGCGTCACCTGCCCGGCCTTGGGCGTGGCCAGCGTGGCGGCGAACTGCGGCTCCCCCGCCTCGAAGTTCCAGTCGCCCTCGAGGACGACGCTCTGGCGCGTGGAGCCTCCGGCGGACGCCTGCTGGATGGTGGCGCGCAGGGCGTCGACGTCCACGTTCTGGAACACCGCGACCCCTCCTGTCCGCGCCGGCCACCCCGGCGCCGCCCCGGGGCGGTCGGGGCGACCGGCGTTATTCAACGATGTTATTGAATATAGCAGAAGAGAACGTGGGACAGGGGCGTGAGAGCGTGGAGGGACGCGTGCGGCCGGCGGGCGGCGCCCGCCGACCCGGCCGCGGCGCCGCGGCAGCCGAGGAGCTGGCGCTGGCGGAGGTGGCGCGTTTCGCGCGGGCGCTCGCCCATCCCCAGCGGCTCCGCCTTCTCGGGCTGCTGGCCCAGGGGGCGAGGACGGTGGAAGCGCTGGCAGGGGCGGCCGGCCTCAGCGTGGCCAACGCCTCCGCGCACCTGGGCGTCCTCCGCCGCGCGGGCCTGGTCCGCGCCTCCCGGCGCGGCACGTACGTCGAGTACCGGCTCGACGGCGACGACATCCTTAATCTGTGGCTCGGCCTCCAGGAGGCGGCACGCCGCCGCTCGGAGCGCCTGGTACTGCTCGCGCGCGAGGCGGCTGGCGCCGGAAAGGCCGGCTGGGGGCCGCCGCTGGAGCCGGGCGAACTGGCCGGCCGGCTCCGGCAGGTGCTGCTCTTCGACCTGCGGCCGGCCGCGGAGTACGCCGCAGGCCACCTGCCCGGGGCCCGTCCGTTGCCGGCGGAGGAGCTGGCCGAGGGCGGCGACGCGCTGGAAAGGCTGGCGGGGGAGCGGGGCGCGACGGAGGCGGTCGCCTACTGCCGGGGGCCGTATTGCTTCCTGGGGCGGAGCCTCCTGCCCCATCTCGCGCGCCACTTCCCGCGCGTCCGGCTGCTGGCGGGAGGGTTCGCGCGCTGGAGGGCCGAAGGCTACCCTGTCGAGGGAGGGGCGGGCGGCACCTGAGCTCTGCGGGCGCCGCCCGTCCCGCGGAGGGGGGAACGGCGCGGTGTGGGACCTGGAGGCCGTGCGCAGGGAGCTGCCCGCGGTGCAGCGGTACGTCTACCTCAACACCGGCACGGCCGGCCCGCTGCCGCGCCGGGCGGCGGCGGCGCTGGAGGAGGCGCTGGCCCGGGAGCTCGAGGAGGGCCGGGCCTGGCCGGACCTCTGGCCCGAGGCGGAGCGGCGGCGCGAGCTCCTGCGCCAGCGGGTGGCCTCGCTCATCGGCGCCCGGCCCGACGAGGTCGCGCTCACCCACCATACCAGCGAGGGTCTGAACATCGTCCTCTGGGGGATCGACTGGCGCCCCGGCGACGAGGTGGTGACCACCGACGCCGAGCACGAGGGCGGCCTCGTCCCGCTCTACCTGCTCCACCGCCGGCGGGGCGTGGGTCTCCGCTTCGCGCACCTCGGCGACGGCTCGGAGGAAGCCGCCCTGGAGGCCGTCCGCCGCGCGCTGACACCCTCCACCCGGCTCCTTCTCCTCTCCCACGTCAGCTACTCCACCGGCGCCCGCCTGCCGCTGGCCGAGATGGCCGCCCTGGCCCGGGAGCGGGGCGTGCAGGTGCTGGTCGACGGCGCGCAGTCGGTCGGCGCGCTGCCCGTCGACGTGGCCGCCCTGGGCGTCGACTACTACGCCCTCCCCGGTCAGAAGTGGCTCCTGGGACCCGAGGGGACGGGGGCGCTCTACGTCCGCGCCGACCGCCTGGAGGAGCTCCAGCCTACCTTCGCCGCCTGGGCCAGCGCCCGCCACGGCTCCGTCGACCCGCGGGCTCCCGGCTTCGAGCCGGCGCCAGGCGCACGCCGCTTCGAGGTGGGCACCGTCTTCGACCCCGGCCTCGAGGCCTGGCGCGCCTCGCTGGAGTGGCTGGACTCCCTGGGCTGGCCGGCCGTCTTCGAGCGCGTCGGACGCCTGGCCCGGTACGCGCGGGAGCGGTTGGGCGGGCTCCCCGGGCTGCGGGTGACGACGCCGGGGAACGCGGCCGGCCTCCTCCACTTCCGCCTGGAGGGCCGCGAGCCGGCCGGCGTGGTGGCGGAGCTGCGCCGCTCGGGCTTCATGCTGCGCGCGACGCCGCATCCCGAGCAGCTGCGCATCTCCACCGCCTTTTTCAACACCGAGGAGGAGATCGACCGGCTCGCCCGCGCGCTGGAAGAGCTGCCGCCCTCCGCCTGAGAAGGTTCTCGCCGCCGCGCCCTCCGGACTCCTCCTGAGGCTGTAGGGCCGGGGTCGGGCAGACTTCCTTCCGCAGGCCGAAGCCAGCTGCAGAGGTGGGATCACCGGTGGCACGGCGCGGTGGCCTGATGTCGGACGCCCTCAAGTACGAGCTGGCGCGCGAGCTGGGCGTGGCCGAGGTGGTGGGGCGCGAGGGATGGGGCTCCGTCTCCTCGCGCAACTGCGGCAACCTGGTCCGCCTGGCCATCGAGCGGGCCGAACGCTCGCTGGCCGGCCAGGCCGGCGGCCCGCCCGCCGCGCCGACGGGCTCTCCGCTGCCGCGGCGCTGAGCCGGGGCGGCGGCAGGGGCGGCGGCAGACGGACGGCCCGGGGGACTCCCCCGGGCCGTCCCCGTCCTCTTGGCGGGCCGGGGCTCAGCGCCGGCCCGGCACCGTCTGGCTCATGGGATCCAGGAGCTCGTTCAGCTCCTCCGGCGGCAGCACGTTCCGCTCCAGGCAGAGCTGGCGCACGGTCTTGCCGCTGGTGTAGGCCTCGTGCGCGATCTCGGCGGCGCGGTCGTAGCCGATGCGCGGCGCCAGCACCGTCACCATGGCCAGGCTCTGCTCCACCAGCGCCTCGCAGCGCTCGCGGTTGGCCTTGAGGCCGGCCACCAGGCGTGCGTTGAAGTTGCGCGCCCCGGCCGCCAGAAGCTCCACGGACTGGAGCAGGTTGTAGGCCAGGACGGGCATCATCACGTTCAGCTCGAAGTTGCCGTGCTGGCCGGCCAGGGTGACGGTCAGGTCGTTGCCCATCACCTGGGCGGCCAGCATCATCACCGACTCGGCGATGACGGGGTTGACCTTGCCCGGCATGATGGAGGAGCCCGGCTGGACGGCGGGGATCTCCAGCTCGCCGATGCCGCAGCGCGGCCCCGAGCCCAGCCAGCGGATGTCGTTGGCGATCTTCATCAGGCTGACCGCGATGGTCTTCATCTCGCCGCTGGCCTCCACCGCGCCGTCCTTGGCCGCCTGGGCCTCGAAGTGGTTGGCCGCCTCGCGGAAGTGCATCCCGGTCAGCTCGTTGAGCCGGTCGATGACGCGCTTGGCGAACTCGGGGTGCATGTTGATGCCCGTGCCCACCGCCGTCCCGCCCAGGGCCAGCTCGGAGAGCGCCTCGCGCGCCAGCTCGGCGCGGCGGATGGCGTGGTCCACCTGGCTGGCGTAGCCGGAGAACTCCTGGCCCAGGCGGATCGGCGTCGCGTCCTGCAGGTGCGTCCGGCCGATTTTGACGATGTCGTCGAACTCGCGCGACTTGGCCCAGAGGCCGTCCGCCAGCTCGTGGAGCGCCGGCAGGAGCCGCTTCTCCACCGCCTCGGCGGCGGCCACGTAGATGGCCGTGGGGATGACGTCGTTGGAGGACTGGCCCATGTTGACGTGGTCGTTGGGGTGGACGTAGCGCGAGCCGACGGGATGGCCCAGGATCTCCGAGGCCCGGTTGGCGATCACCTCGTTGGCGTTCATGTTGGTTGAGGTGCCCGAGCCCGTCTGGAAGACGTCGACCACGAAGTGCTCGTCCCAGCGGCCCTCCGCCACCTCGGAGGCCGCCTGGACGATGGCCCGTCCCCGTTCCTCGTCCAGGAGGCCCAGCGCCATGTTGGTCTCCGCCGCCGCCTGCTTGATCCAGGCCAGCGCGCGGATCATGGCCCGGGGGAGGCGGAGGCCGCTGACGGGGAAGTTGAGCACCGCCCGCTGCGTGGAGGCGCCCCAGTAGGCCCAGGCGGGTACCTCCATTTCGCCCATCGAATCCTTCTCGACGCGGTAGGCCGTCTCGGACAAGACCGGTACCCCCTTCCGCTCTCTAGGATTCCTTTCGCCGGCCGGGGCCGGTTTCCCCACCGCCGCGGCAGGCGGGGGCCGCGGCGGGGCGAATGGCTCCAGTCGGGAGGAAGACCCGCCGGGCGCGGCGCGCCGCCGGCGGGAGCTCCGCCGGAGAGGGTGGCGGGCGTGCGCGTGGTGGTGACGGGAGGGACGGGGCTGATCGGCCGCGCCCTGGCCGGCGAGCTGGCGGCCCGGGGGGAGGAGGTGGTCCTGCTCAGCCGGCGGCCGGCCGCCGCGGCGGCCGCCGGGCTGCCGCCGGGCGTCCGCCTCCTCCCCTGGCCGGCGCTGCCGCGCGGCGAGCTGGCCCTCCTGCCGGGGCCCCGCGCCGGCGAGTCGGGGGAGTGGCGCGAGGCGCTGGAAGAGGCCGAGGCGGTCGTCCACCTGGCCGGGGAGTCCATCGCCGCCGGCCGCTGGGACGGGGCGCGCAAGGCGCGCCTCGTGGAGAGCCGGCTCCTCTCCACGCGGGCGCTGGTGGAGGCGCTGGCGGCGGCGCGGCGGAGACCCGCGGTGCTGGTCAGCGCCTCCGCGGTCGGCTACTACGGGTCGCGCGGGGAGGAGGAGCTGGCCGAGGAAGCCGGGCCCGGCGACGACTTCCTGGCGCGCCTCTGCGTCGCCTGGGAGCGCGAGGCGATGGCGGCGGAGGGGCTGGGCCTGCGCGTGGTCCGGCTGCGCACGGGCCTCGTCCTGGCCCGCGAGGGCGGAGCGCTGCCGCGCCTCCTGCTGCCTCTCCGGCTGGGCCTGGGCGGACCGCTGGGCGGCGGCCGGCAGTGGGTGCCCTGGATCCACCTGGAGGACGAGGTGGGCCTGATCCGCTGGGCGCTGGAGGAGGAGCGCCTGGCAGGGGCGCTCAACGCCGTCGCGCCGGAACCGGTGCGCGAGGCCGACCTGGCCCGGACGGCCGGCCGCCTCCTCCACCGGCCCGCCTGGCTGCCCGCCCCGGCGCCGCTCCTCCGCCTGGCACTCGGGGAGATGGCCGACGCCCTCCTCCTGGCCAGCCAGCGGGTGCTGCCTGCGCGGGCCCTGGCGCTGGGCTACCGTTTCCGCTACCCTCGCCTGGAGGGGGCTCTGGCGTCGCTCCTGGGCGGCGGAGACGGCCGCCCGCCGGCCCGGGAGCGCTACGCCGAGCCGCCCTAGCGCCGCGCCCCGGGGCGGGGCAGGGGCTTCCTCGTGAGGGACGAGTCTGGAGCGCAAAGGAGCTGGCAGCCGAGGTGGCAGAGGAGAGGAGCCGGGCGCGCGGCCCCGAGGCCGCGCTCCTGGACGGCTACCCGCACATCCCCTGGCGGCGGGACGACGTCAACCTGCGCCGGGAGCGGAACCGCTTCGAGAGCGGCGAGATCGACGCGGCGGCCCTGGCGGCCGCCTACGACGCCACCGTCCTGCGCGTCCTGCGCGAGCAGGAGGCGGCCGGCCTCGACCCGGTGACCGACGGCCAGGTACGCCAGGACGACCTCCTGGAGCCGCTGGTCCGCGACCTGGCCGGGCTGGCGCCGGGCGGCCTTGTGCGGTACTACGACAACAACTTCTACTACCGGGCGCCGCGCGTCACCGGCCGCATCGCCCCGCTGGGCATGAGCCTGGCCGGGCAGACGGCCTGGCTGGTGCGGCGCACGGAGCGGCGCGTCAAGGTGGTGCTGCCCGGGCCGCTGACGGCGACGGCGCTGGTGGAGGACGAGCACTACCACGACCGCGAGCGGCTGCTGGCCGACGTGAGCCGGGCGCTCCACCTGCTGGCGGCCGCGGCGGTGGAGGCCGGCGCCGCCGTCGTCCAGCTGGACGAGCCCGAGCTGGTCCGCCCGCAGGGCGAGGAGCGCCGGCGGGCGCTGGCGGACCGGGCCGCCTGGCTGGCCGAGGCGCGCGAGGCGACGCGGCGGGTGACGGAGGGGCTGGGCGTGCGCACCCAGCTGGCCCTCTTCTTCGGCGACGCCGCCCCGCTTCTGGACGCCCTCGGCGACTGGCCGGTGGACGACGTCCTCTTCGACCTGGCCTCGGGACCGGCGGCGGCCGACCGCCTCGCCGCCGAGGGCTTCCCCCGCGGCGTCGGCCTGGGCTGCCTGGACGCCCGCCAGCCGCGCCTGGAGAGCGTGGAGGAGATCGAGCGGCTGGTGGAGCGGCTCTCGGCGCGCGTGGCGCCGGAGCGGATGACGCTGCATCCCAGCGCCAGCCTGGAGTTCCTGCCGGCGGAGAAGGCCCGCGCCAAGCTGCTCCGACTGGGCGAGGCGCTCGCGGCCATCAGGGGGGACGGGCGATGACGGGAGAGGTGCGGGAGCCGGGGCGCGCCGGCGCGGCGGGCGTCCGGAAGACGGGCATCCCCCACCGGACGCTGCGCACCACGGGGGTCGGCAGCCTGCCCAAGCCGCCGGCGCTGCTGGAGGCGCGGGAGCGGGTGCGGCGCGGCGAGCTGGAGCCGGCCGAGCTGCGCCGCCTGGAGCGCGAGGCGACGGAGGCCTGGATCCGCTTCCAGGAGGAGATCGGCATCGACGTCCCGGTCCACGGCGAGATGGAGCGGGGCGACATGGCCACCTACTTCGCCGAACTCCTGGAGGGCTTCGCCATCTCGGGCCCGGTCCGCTCCTACGGCAACCGGTACTACAGGAAGCCCATCGTCACCGGGCCGGTGCGGCGCACGCGGCCGCTGGTGCTGGAGAGCTGGCGCGAGGCGCAGGCGTTGACCGACCGGCCCGTCAAGGCCATCCTGACCGGCCCGTATACGCTCTGCGACTGGTCCTTCAACGAGTACTACCCGGACCGTCGCAGCCTGACGCTGGCGCTGGCCGAGGCCCTCCACGAGGAGGTGCTGGATCTCCAGGCGGCCGGCGCCCAGTTCATCCAGATCGACGAGCCGGCCATCTCCACCCGCCCGGAGGAGATCGGGCTGGCCATCGAGGCCATGGGCCGCGTGACGGAAGGGCTGAAGGCGCACACCGTCAGCCACATCTGCTACGGCCACTGGGAGGAGGTGCTGCCGGCGCTGCTCGAGCTGCCGGTGGACCAGCTCGACCTGGAGATGGCCAACGGCGGCTACGCCCTGCTCGACCTGCTGCGCCGCTACCCCTTCGAGAAGGAGATCGGCCTGGGCGTCATCGACGTCCACAGCCACCGCGTGGAGAGCGTGGAGGAGGTGAAGCGGGGCATCTACCGCGCCCTGGAGTTCCTTCCTCCCGACCGGGTCTACGTGGATCCGGACTGCGGGCTGAAGACCCGCACCGAGGAGGAGGCGAGGCGGAAGCTGGAGGTGATGGTCGAGGCCGTCCGGGAGGTGCGCCAGGAGCTGGGGCTGGCATGAAGAGCCCCTTCCTGGCCGCGCTGGAGGAGGGCCCGCTCCTGGCCGACGGCGCCGTGGGCACGCAGCTGCACGCGCGCGGCGCGCCGCTCTTCGGCTCGCTGGAGCTGCTCAACGTGCAGTCGCCGGAGCTAGTCCTGGACCTGCACCTGGACTACCTGCGCGCCGGCGCCCGCCTCCTGACCACCAACACCTTCCAGGGCCACCGGCTGGCGCTGGCCCGACACGGCCTCCAGGAGGAGGTCTGGCGGCTCAACGTGGCGGCGGTCAAGCTGGCGCGGCAGGCGCGGGAGATGGCGGGGCAGGAGGCTTTCGTAGCCGCCTCGCTGGGCCCGTGCCAGGGGGCGCTGGCGCCGCTGGGCCCGCTCCGCGAGGAGGAGGTGGAGGCCGCCTACCGCGAGCAGGTGCGGGCGCTGGTGGCGGGTGGCGCCGACCTCTTCCTGCTGGAGACCTTCTCCGACCCGCGCCAGCTGGCGCTGGCGCTCCGGGCGGTGCGCGCCGAGTCCGACCTGCCGGCGGTCGCCTTCTTCACCTTCTCCGCCGACGGGACCACCCTCTACGGAAGTCCGGTGGAGCGGGTGGTGGAGGAGTTCCTGGAGGCGCTGGGCGGCGAGCCGCTGCCGGAGCTGATGGGCGTCAACTGCGGCGCCGGGCCGGCGCCCAGCCTGGAGAGCCTGGCGCGCCTGGAGCGGGCGCTGGGCGGCCGCCTGCCCGGGGACCGGGAGGGGCGCTGGGCGCTCTCGCCCAACGCGGGCCTGCCGGAGCGGAGCGCGGAGGGCGTCCGCTACCCCTCCCGACCGGGCTACTTCGCCGAGACGGTGGCACGCGGCCTGGAGCTGGGCGCGCGGCTGGTGGGCGGCTGCTGCGGCACGTCGCCGGAGCATGTCGCCCGGCTGGGGCTGGAGCTGGCCCGCCGGAGGCCGGCCTCCGGGGCCGGAGGGGCGGCCACGCCCGGCGGGGCCGGGCCGGCCGCGCTCGTCGCCCCCGCCCGGGCGGAGGGCGGCGGGGCGTCGCGGGCGGTGCCGGCGGGCCGGACGGAGGAGGGGGAGCCTCCCGAGACGGCGCGGCCGCCGACCGGCGAGGCGCCGGGCGGCGGGCGCTTGGCGGAACGGCTGGGGCGGGAGCTGGTGGTCAGCCTGGAGCTCGATCCGCCCCGCGGGGCGGTGGCCGACCGCTTCCTGGCGCAGGCGCGCCAGGCCCGGGAGGCGGGCGTCGACTGCGTCAACGTGGGCGACAGCCCCATGGCCCGGGTGCGCATGTCCTCGCTGGCCGCAGCCCACCTGGTCCAGCGCGAGGCGGGCGTGGAGGCCATCCTCCACTTCACCACGCGCGACCGGAACCTGATGGGGCTGCAGGCCGACCTGCTGGGCGCGCACGCGCTGGGCGTGCGCACGGTCCTCGCCCTCACCGGCGACCCGCCCGCGCTGGGCAACTACGCCCACGCCACGGCCGTCTACGACCTCGACTCCGTCGGGCTGATCCGGCTGCTGCGCCGGCTCAACGCCGGCGAGGACGCCGCCGGCAACCGGCTGGCGCGACCCACCGGCTTTCTGGTCGGCTGCGCCCTCAACCCGGTGGCGGAGGACCTGGAGCGGGAGCTGGAGCGCTTCCGCGCCAAGGTGGCCGAGGGCGCCCACTTCGTCATGACGCAGCCGGTCTACGACCCGGCCGACCTGGAACGGGTGCTGGACCGCCTGGGCGGCTCGCCGCTCCCGCTGCTGGTGGGGCTGATGCCGCTGGCCAGCTACCCGCACGCGCTCTACCTGCACAACGAGGTGCCCGGCGTCCGCCTGCCCGAACCGGTGCTGCGGCGCATGGAGGAGGCGGGAGCCGAGGCGCGCCGCGCCGGGCTCGAGGTGGTGCAGGAGGTCTGGCTGGCGGTCCGTCGCTGGGTGGCGGGCGCCTACGTGGTGCCCAGCTTCCAGCGGGTGGAGGACGCGCTCTCGCTGGTCCGCTGGCTGCGCGGGCTGGAGGCGGGCGGCCGGGCGGCCGGCTGAGCGGCCGGGAGGAGCTCCTCCAGGCGGCGCCGTAACTCCGGCGGCAGCCGCCGCGGCCGGCCGCTGCGGGCGTCGACGAAGACCTGGACCGTCCGCCCGCTCGCCACGCGGCGGCCGTCGGCCGCCTCCACCTCGTACTCCAGCGCGAAGGAGGAGCTGCGCACCTCGCCCACGCGGACGCCCACGCGCAGCTCTTCGCCGAAGCGCGCCGGGCTCCGGTAGAGGCAGGAGGCCTCGGCCAGCACCATGGGCGGCAGCGGTTCGCCGTCGGCCGCACGCCCGGCCAGCGCCTCCGGGGTCACGCCCAGGACGCGCTCCAGCCAGAGCGTGCGCGCCTCCTCGAAGTAGCTCAGGTAGACCGCGTTGTTGACGTGGCCGAGCAGGTCGCAGTCGCGCCAGGCGACGCGGCGCGTGGCCAGGAAGTCGTACCCCTCCAGGCGTCCTCCCTCCCCGCGGTCAGCCGTTCTGGGCGCCGCCTGCCTGGCGCGGCGGCCGCAGCTCCACCGTCGGCCGGTGGAGGACCATGGCGCCGGCGGGCACGCTCTCGGTCACCCAGCAGTTGCCGCCGATGACCGCGCCGCGCCCGACGACGGTCTCGCCGCCCAGGATGGTGGCGCCCGAGTAGACCACCACGTCGTCCTCCAGCGTGGGGTGACGCTTCTGGTTGCGGATGAGCGCCCCGCTCTCGTCCTTGGGGAAGCTGAGGGCGCCGATGGTGACGCCCTGGTAGAGCTTCACCCGGTCGCCGATGACCGCCGTCTCGCCGATGACCACGCCGGTGCCGTGGTCGATGAAGAAGCTCCGCCCGATCCGCGCGCCCGGGTGGATGTCGATGCCCGTCACGCTGTGGGCGTACTCGGTCATCATGCGCGGGATGAGCGGCACGCCGCGGAGCCAGAGCTCGTGGGCCAGGCGGTAGACGAGGACGGCGAAGAAGCCGGGGTAGGCGAGCAGGATCTCGTCCAGGCTCTTGGCCGCCGGGTCGCCGTCGAAGGCCGCCTGCACGTCGTCGCAGAGCAGGTCGCGGATGCGCGGCAGCTCGGCCAGGAAGGCGGCGGCCACCGACTGCGCCCAGCTCAGCTGCGGGCAGAGCGAGGCCGAGGTGTCGCAGGCGTGCGCCCGCGCCGAATGGATCTCGTCGGCCAGGTCCCAGAAGATGTCGCCCAGCCGCTCGTTGAGGGCCGTCAGGTCGAGGCGGACCGCCTGGCGCCCGCTGTAGTGGCCGGGGAAGAGCACCCGGCGCAGCTTGCCGACCAGGCGGATGACGCGCTCGTAGTCGGGGTAGCGGGGAGCCACCGGCTCGCGCAGGTTGCCCTGCTGCTGCGCCGCGTGCAGGCGCTCGGCCGCCTGCAGCACGCGCCGCATGGCGCCTCCCAGCTCGTCGGACGCGGTGCGCCCGTCCTCCAGCTCGTGGGCCAAGGCCATCGCCCTCCTGTCCCCTCAATCTAGCATCGAGGGGCGCGGGGCCGCATACGGCTGGAGCGACGAAGCCGGGGGGTGAGCGCCATGTCCGACCTGAAGGCGCTGGCGGACCAGCTGCGGGCGCACGAGTCGGAGCTGATGCCCACCTACGAGGAGCTGGCGCGCGCCGCCGAGGCTCCCGCCGAGGTGAAGATCGTCCACCAGCTCCGCGCCTACCAGCGCCTGCAGCTGCTCAGCCTGGAGCTGCTGGGCGACCGGGTGCCGGAACGCTTCCTGGGTTTCGGCCGGGTGACCGCCAGCGACGTCAACATCCGCTCCGCGCCCAACGGCCAGGCGGGCCTGGTGGGCAAGGCGCAGCAGGGCGACCAGGTGATCATCTGCAGCTACCAGGGCTACTGGGTGGAGGTGCAGGTGATGCACGGGCCGTCGGGCTACATCTTCCGCGACTACGTGCAGGAGGAAGGCGGCTGAGCGGGAGGAGCCCGCCGCCCCGGGGCGAAGCCGCTTCCTGACGGAGGCGGCCGACCTGATCCTGCGCGACCCGGTGCACGGCGACATCACCCTGACCGGCGAGGAAGCCTGGCTCCTCGACGCCCCCGAGGTGCAGCGGCTGCGCTGGGTGCAGCAGCTGGGCACCGCCTACCTGGTCTACCCCGGCTGCCGCCACAGCCGCTTCGAGCACGCCCTGGGCACACTAGCCGCCGCCGGCCGCATCCTGGCCGGGCTCCGGGCGGCCGGCTTCGACGTGGCGCCCGAGGTGGAGCGGGCGGTCCGCGCGGCGGCGCTTCTCCACGACGTCACCCACGTCCCCTTCGGCCACACCCTGGAGGACGAGCGCGGCCTCCTCCCGCGCCACGACCGCGGCCCGCGCCTGGGCCTCCTGCTGCGCGGCGAGCTGGGCCGCCGCCTGGAGAGGCTCGGCCTGCTGGGGCCGGTGCGCGAGATCCTGGAGCCCGAGTCCGGGGAGGAGCGAGCCGCCGGGGGCGGGCTCCCCCCCTGGGCCCGGGAGCTGGTGGCCGGCACGGTCGACGCCGACCTCCTGGACTACCTGCGCCGCGACGCCTACTACGCCGGGCTGAAGCCCGACTACGACGACCGCGTCTACCGCTACTTCGTCCTGGACGGGGGCCATCTCGCCCTCAACCTGCAGGACCGCGGCATCGACCGGCCCGACGCGCGCTCGGAGGTGATCCAGGTCCTGCGCACGCGCTACTTCCTCACCGAGCGCGTCTACTTCCACCACGCCAAGGTGGCCTCGGGGGCCATGGTCTCGCGGGCGGTGGAGACGGTGCTGGAGGCGGGAGGCGTCGACGAGGAGCGGCTTCTCCGGCTGGGCGACCAGACGCTCCTGGAGTGGCTGGCGGGCGGAGCCGGGCTCCGGAGCGGCGCTCGCGAGACGGTGGCCGGCCTGGCGCGCGCCCTCCTGGAGCGGCGCCTGCTCAAGCGCGCCTACGTCCTGACGGCGCGGAGCACCGGGCGCGACGAGCGCGCGGAGCTGACGCGCCTCTACTGGCGCCGGGGCGAGCCCCGGCGCCGGCTGGAGGCGGAGCTGGCCGGGGAGGCCGGCCTGGCGGAGGGCTGGGTGGTCGTCTGGTGCGCCCAGGAGAGCGCCATGAAGGAGGCGCGGGTGCGGGTGGTCAGCGCCTCGGGCCGGCGGGAGCTGGACGGCCCCGAGGTGGAGGTGCTGGACCAGGCCTACCGCGGCCTCTGGCGCCTCTACGTCTTCGCGCCCCGAGAGGCGCGCACGCGCGTCGAGGCGGCGGCGGAGCGGCGCTTCGGGCGGCCCAGCGAACTCCAGCCGCCGTCCTAGTCGGGATTCCCCGGCCCGCCCCCTTCCCCCGCGGAGGGGGGCTTACTCATTTGAGCGGGGGGTCCTGGCCAGGTATAATGAACGCGCATTCCGATAGATGCACCCTTAGGAAATATACTTACAAAGCATAAGGGCGGACCGCCGGAGCCGGGCCGCGGCGGGGCGCCCGTAGGGGGGTCGGAGGTGGCGGAGCCCAGGCCGAGCCTCTGGGAGAGGATCCGCGAGACCTCGCTCTACCGGTCGATCTACCGGACGCGGTACCCCGACCAGCCGCGCTGGCAGTCGATGGTCATCCTGCAGAGCCTCGCGCTCCACCTGCACCCGGTCCGGGTGCCCAAGCGGGCCACCCGTCTCACCTACACCTGGGGATTGGGCGGGCTGAGCGTCTGGCTCTTCCTCATCCTGACGTTCACCGGCGTCTTTCTGATGTTCTATTACGTGCCCGACGTACCCGGGGCGTACTTCTCGATCCAGAACCTGGCCACCAGCGTCACCTTCGGCCAGTTCATGCGCAACCTCCACCGCTGGGCGGCGCACGCCATGGTCCTCCTGGTCTTCATGCACATGACGCGCGTCTTCCTCACCGGTGCCTATAAGCCCCCGCGCGAGTACAACTGGATGGTCGGCGTGGGTCTCCTCGTCCTCACCTTCCTGCTCAGCTTCACCGGCTACCTGCTGCCCTGGGACCAGCTGGCGCTCTGGGCCATCACCGTGGGCACCAACATGGCCGGCTCGACGCCGCTGATCGGCGGCGCCGTGCGCACGGCGCTGCTGGGCGGGTTCAGCGTGGGGCCGTCCACGCTGGTCCGCTGGTACACGCTTCACGTCATCTTCCTGCCGCTGGCGCTGATCGTGGGGATGAGCGTCCATTTCTGGCGCATCCGCAAGGACGGCGGCATCTCCACCCCCATCTACGAGGAAGAGGAGATCGGGAGCCATGTCCAGCTTGCCCAGTGAGCGCCGCGAGGCGGAGGCGCGCCCGCAGGCCGGTTCGCGCGAGCGCTTCTTCGAGGACGTGCCCGAGGAGGAGCTGCGCCGCGTCTACGTCTGGCCCAACCTGCTGAGCATCGAGCTGATCGGGGGCCTCTTGCTCCTGCTCCTGCTCAGCCTCCTGGCCATCTTCGTCAACGCGCCGCTGGAGTCGCTGGCCAACGACGAGAAGACCCCCGACCCCTCCAAAGCGCCCTGGTACTTCCTGGGGCTGCAGGAGCTGCTGCTCCACATGCACCCCTCGCTGGCCGGCGTCATCGTGCCCGGCGTGGTCATCCTGGGGCTGATGGCCATCCCGTATATCGACCGCGAGCGGGTGGGGACGGGCATCTACTTCACGACCAAGAAGGGCCTTCCCATCGCCCTCTTCTCCCTGGCCTACACGGCCGTCTGGGAGTTGGCCCTGATCCTCCTGGACCAGTACCTGCCGGCGGCCGAGGGCGGGCACGGCCTGGGGCCCTACCTGCACACGGTGCTGGGCTGGCCGGAGTGGATCTCGGCCATCGTGGTGCCCAGCGCCATCATGCTCTTCATCCCGGCGCTACTGGTCCTGCTGGTGAAGCGACGCTGGCAGGCGGACACGCGGGAAGTGATGATCGCGCTCTACGCCTTCTTCTTCGCCTCCTTCTGGACGCTGACCATCGTCGGGACGTTCTTCCGCGGCGAGAGCATGAACCTGGTGCTGCCCTGGAACCTGCCCGGTTTCAGCCAGTAGAGGCCGAGGCGGCAAAGGCACGGGGGTGAGCGTGGCATGAGCGTACAACCCGAGGAACAGCAGCCGGGGCCGGCGCAGAGGCCAGTGGCCGAACCGGAGAAGGTGGGCCGGAGGCGGCTCCTCCGCTACATCATGTGGGGCTCGACGGGCGTCTTCGCGCTGGCCACGGCGGGCATGGGCCTGGGCATGTTCTGGCCCCGGAAGATCCAGGGCTTCGGCGGCAAGGTGGTGGCCGGGCCGGTCAGCAAGTTCGCCCAGCCGCTCAGCGTCACCGTGGTCCGCGAGGGCAAGTTCTACGTCTCCCACGTCACCAGGCAGTACGCGCCCGTGGAAGGGCTGATCGCCCTCTACTGGCGCTGCGTCCACCTGGGCTGCACGGTGCCGTGGGTGCCGGCGGAGGACCGTTTCCACTGCCCCTGCCACGGCTCCATCTACGACCACGCGGGCAAGAACATCGCCGGGCCGGCGCCGCGGCCGCTGGACTGGATGCCGCTCACCATCGAGAACGGGACGGTGGTGGTGGACACCGGCAAGATCAACCAGCGGCACGCGGTGGAGGCGAACCAGATCACGCCCATCAAGGGCTGAGCGGGGACGCATTCGCGGCCGGCCCGGGCTGGCGCGAGGAAGGGCCGGCGGACGGAGGGGACCTGGGTGCTGTTGCAGCTGTCGGGCGCACGTGGTGAAGCGATCGAACTGCTGCTGGTGATGGTGACGCTGGGCCTCTTCTACGTGGCGATGTACGCCATCGACCGCTGGATGCGCGTCGACGGCGTCCAGCATCCCGTCCGGGGGGGTGGCCGGCGTGGCCGATGAGCCGGTCCAGGACCGCGAACGGGTCTACTTCCTGGTCACCACCCTGGCCTGGCTTCTCGTCCTGCTGGTGGTGGGCTACGCCATCTACGATCCGCTGCGCATGGCGAGCGCGGCCTCCCAGCAGCACCAGGCGGCCATCGAGGACGGGGCGCGCATCTACGCGCAGTACTGTATGGTCTGCCACGGCCCCAACGGCGAGGGCGTGGTGGGCAAGCCGCTCAACCGGGCCGACCTGCAGGGCGACCCGGCCACCAAGCAGGACGTGGTGGCCATGCTGACGCAGACCATCACCAACGGCCGCCCCGGCTCGACGGTGCCGCACTGGGTGCGCCTGCCCGACGGCAGCTGGGCCTCCTTCACGGCCATGCCCGCCTGGGGGCGGTCGCAGAACGGGCCGCTGGACGAGCAGATGGTGAGCGACGTGGTGGCCTTCATCATGAACGGCGACTTCTCGCTGGCCGGCAAGTACACGCCGCCCATGGGCACGGGGACGGTCAGCCAGGAGCAGGCCGCCAAGCTGAGCTCCTCGGAGCTGATGCAGAAGCTGGTCCAGCAGCTGCCGCGGCCGGCCGGGCTGGACGCCTCCACCTACGCCCGGGCGCAGCAGCTGATCGCCAAGTACGGCTGCCTCAGCTGCCACACCATCGGCTCGGTGGGCGGCCGCATCGGGCCCGACCTGACGCAGGTGGGCAGCTGGGGGCTGGACGCGAGCTTCCTGCAGAACTGGCTCTTGCACGCGCCCACGGTGAAGGACCGGGCGCCCGTCTACTGGTCCAACTTCCAGGATCCCTTCCCGGTGCTGGAGCGGGCGCTGGGCGGGACGGGCGGCTCGCAGGGCGCGCTGGCGCCGCTGCCGGCGCCGACGCCGCTGGAGCATCCGACGGATATGCCCAACTTCCAGCAGTCGATGGGCATGACCCCCGCGGATGCGCAGACGCTGGCCGACTATCTGCTGCACCTGAAGTAGGGGCGCGGGAGGGGGGAGGGGAGCCATGGAGCCCGCTTGGGAGCGGCTGGCCTGGCTGGCGACGCTGGCCTTCCTGGGCGGCGTGCTGCTCAAGCTCAACCAGCTGACCGGCTTCCCCTTCTTCCAGATGTTCGGCCTCTGGGCGCTGATCGGGGCGATGCTCCTGGCCAGCCGCTGGTGGGAGCGCCGCCAGGCCGCCCGGGCCGAGGCGGCGGCGCTGGCGAGCCTGCGCGCGCGGCTGCCTTCCGGCTCCCGTCTCCTCCGCCGGCGGGCGCGGCGGCGGGGCGGGGAGGCGGCGGCCGACCTGTTGCTGCTCGCGCCGGCCGGGGTGGGCCTCCTGGTCTACGAGGAGTCGGCCGAACACCGGCGACGGGGCGGTGCCGCGCGGGCGCTGGCGGCGGCACGGCGGCGGGCGCTGGCGGCGGCCGGGCGTGCGGAGGTGCTTCTGGCCGCCCTGCCGGGGGGCTCCGCGGGCCTGCTGGTCCGGGCGGGAGTGCTCCTCCTGCGCCGGCGGGCGCGCGAGGAGGAGGCGGCGGCTGCCGCCCGCGAGGCGCCCGGGGGGGAGAGGGAGGTCCGCTTCCTCAACCCGGAGGGGGTGGAGGCCTGGCTGGAACCGCTCCTGGCGAGCGAGGCCTGGGGCCCGGAGGCGCGTGCCGCCTTTGCGCGGCTCTGGCGGGAGGAGGCGGAGGGCGAGTCGGCGCGCCGGCCGGTTGTGGCGCCGGCGGGCGCGCCGGGCGTGGAGCCGGTGGGAGCGGACGGTCCGCCCACCCTGGCGGGCGGCGCCGAGGAGCGGGAGCGCCGCCAGGGGCGGGAAGAGCGGCTTCCCGTGGACGCGGGCTCCCGGGCGACGGGGGGATAAGGGATGGCGTACACCATCGTCGAGAAGTGCATCGGCTGCTCCGCCTGCGAGAAGGTCTGCCCCACCGAGGCCATCTGGGGCAGGCAGCGCGAACTCTTCCACATCGATCCCGAGCTGTGCATCGACTGCGGGGCCTGCGCCAGGGTCTGCCCGGTGCAGGCGATCCACGACGCCAGCGGCTATTTTCCGCCGCGCATCGCACGGCGCGCCGACTGGCCGAAACCCGTGATCGACCCCGATCTCTGCTCGGGCTGCACCTTCTGCGTCGACATCTGCCCGTTCGACTGCCTGGAGATCGAGGGGGGCTCCATGTTCGGCACGGCCAAGCTGGTGCGGCCCAACGCCTGCGTCAGCTGCGGCGAATGCGAGGAGGTCTGCATCAAGGGCGCCATTGTGGTGCCCGGCGTGCGCCGGCGCGGGCAGGTAGCCTGAGCCGCCCGCCCGCGCCGTCCGTCCGTGCCGTTTACTCCGGCTCGAGGGCCGGGGCCCTGGCCTGGTTCCGGCGGTAGACGATCTCCAGGCCGGCCAGCGTCAGGAAGGGGTCGACCCGCTGGATGCACTCGCTCTCCGACGCCACCAGCTCGGCGTAGCCCCCCGTTGCCACCACGGCCGTCTCTTGCCCCAGCTCGCGCTGGATCCGCCGCACCAGGGCGTCCACCTGTCCGGCGAAGCCGAAGAGGATGCCCGACTGCATCGAGTGGACGGTGTTCCGCCCGATGACGCGGGGCGGCCGGACCAGCTCGACGCGCGGAAGCTTGGAGGCGTGTTCGAAGAGCGCCTCGGTGGAGATGCCGATGCCGGGCGCGATGACGCCGCCCAGGTAGCTTCCGCCGGCGTCCACCACGTCGAAGGTGGTGGCGGTGCCAAAGTCGACCACGATGACCGGGCCGCCGTACTTCTCGTAGGCGGCGACGGCGTCGACGATGCGGTCGGCGCCCACCTCGCGCGGGTTCTCGTAGCGGATGGGCATGCCGGTATGCACCCCGGGGCCCACCACCAGCGGCTCCACGTGCAGTTCCTGGCGCAGGAAGCGTTCCAGGGCGGCCAGGGCGGGCGGGACGACGCAGGCGACGGCGGCCCCGTCCACCTCCTCCGGCCGCTCGCCGGAGCGGTCGAAGAGCACCTGGAGCACCACCGCCCACTCGTCCGACGTCCGCTCCGGGCGCGTCGAGACGCGCCAGTGGCGGACCAGCTGGCGCCCGCGGTAGAGGCCCAGCATGGTGGTCGTGTTGCCGACGTCAAGCGCGAGTAACATTCTCCACCTTCGCCTCCACGGTGCCGCCGGCGGCGGCCACCAGCCCGCTCCGCCTCAGCCCGCGGTAGACGGCCACGGTCAGCACCATGGCCACCAGCGCCTCCGGCAGCCCCTGCACCACGGCGATGCCCAGCGAGAGCTGCCAGGGCAGGTAGCCGCGCAGCGTGACCAGCCCCAGCACGCCCACGGTGTTGGTCAGGCTCCCGGCGAGCGCCGCCAGCGCCGGCCCCACGTCACGCTGGCGGAGCCAGCGCAGCACCAGCCAGGCGCTGGCCGCGGCCACCGCCAGCGAGGCGACCAGGCCCGCGGGGGTGACCCCCGGGTAGGGGGAGCGGACCGAGGTGGGCAGGCCCCCCGCCAGGCGGTAGGTGGCGTCGCCCAGCGCCAGCGCCACCAGCGCCGCCACCGCAGCGCGACCGGCGCGGTGGCGGGCCGCCCGGAAGGCCGCCCAGGCCACCAGACCGATGAGGATGCGCGGCACGAAGGCCACCAGGGGGTCGCTGAACATCACCCGGGCCACCGGGTTGGCGGCGTGGGTGAGCGCCTGCCAGTAGCTGAAGGTGCCGAAGAGAAAGCCGGCGACCGCGCCGGCCAGCGGGCCCTCGGCCAGGGCCGCCAGGATGACGGGGATGTGGATGGTGGTGGCCGAGCCCGCGGGCGTCGGTACCGGGATGAAGCCCAGCGGGGTCATGCCCAGGACGACAACCAGCGCGCCCATGAGGGCGGTGACGACCATGCTGCGGGTGCGGGAGCGGCGCTCTGCCACGTGCACGGGGATCCCTCCGTTCCGGCTCCGCCTCCGCGGATGCCGTTCGTCGGACTGGCGGCGGCCCGGGTCGCGCGGCCTCGCGGTGCGAGCCGGCGGCTTCCGCCCGCGCCTGCGAACCGGGCCGATTCAGTATAAGCGCCCCGCCCCCACCGCGGGAAGCGGAGCCTCCCTTCAGCGGAAGAGGCGGGCCACGAGGGCGGTGATGCCGGCGGCGATGAGCGGGCCGGTCGGCACGCCGCCCACCAGCACGCCGGCGATGGAGCCGGCGATCAGGCCGACCATGACCGAGGGCTGGCGGGCGAGGAGCTCCACGCCGTCCTTGGCGACATAGGCGGCGGCCGCGCTGACCAGCACCGCCACCAGGCCGGCCGGACGCAGCAGCTCGGCGAAGAAGGCGCCCAGCGGGATCCTCCCGTCGGCCACCGGGACCAGGATGGCCAGGATGAGCAGGAAGATGCCGGCGCTGATCCCGTAGCGGCCCAGCCAGCCCAGCAGCGGGGTCGCCCCGGCCAGGCGGAGCAGGATGAGGACGGCGGCCGAGCCGGCCAGGAGGCTGTTTCGGGCCAGGAGTCCCAGGGCCAGGAGAAGGAGGAGGATGAACAGCGGTTCCGACTCTCCGAGCACCCTCTCGCCCCCCAGGGCGGGAGCAACCCGCCCAGCCCCGTGTTATTCGACCGGGCCCGAAATATGCCGCGGGCCAAGAGGAGCGCGGCCCGGCGCCGGGGAGGGGCGCGCCCGCGGTGCGGTCGGGCGCGCCGCACCTCGGTCAAGCGGCGGCGAATACCCTGCTCCCGCGGCGCGGGGAGCCGGCGCTTCCGCCCGAGGCGCGGCCGCGGCGCCCCCGCCGGGAGGAGGGGAGAGCGTGCACGAACGAGGCTGGTCGGAGATCTTTCCCTATCCCGTCCAGGGCCGGAGACCGAAGCCCCGCGAGCAGGGGCTGACCATGGTCATCGACAAGGGGCTCGGCCTTCGGGCGACGCAGGATCTGCTGGAGATGGCGGCGGACGCCATCGACGTCATCAAGCTGGCCTTTGGGACGCCGGTGCTCTACCCGGCCGAGCGGCTGCGCGAGAAGGTGCACCTCATCCAGAGCTACGGGATCCCCGCCTACCCGGGCGGGACGCTTCTGGAGGTGGCCGTGGTCCAGGGACGCTTTCAGGACTTCCTGGACGAGGCGGAACGGATCGGCTTCCGGCGCCTGGAGGTCTCCGACGGGACCATCCCCATGACACCCGACGTGCGCGCGGAGATCATCCGCCTCTGCCGCGAGCGCGGCTTCGAGGTGGTCAGCGAGGTGGGCAAGAAGCATCCCGCCGACCGGGTCCCCTCCACCAACCTGGTGGAGCAGGTGGCCGCCGACCTCGAGGCGGGGGCCAGCCACGTGATCATCGAGGGGCGCGAGTCGGGCAAGGGCGTGGTCATCTACCAGGAGGACGGCTCCATCGACGACGACGAGCTGGAGTACATCACCCGCCACGTGCCCGACCTGAGCCGGCTGATCTGGGAGGCGCCGCTCAAGTCCCAGCAGCAGGACCTCATCCTGCGCTTCGGGCCCAACGTCAACCTGGGCAACGTCCATCCCGAGGACGTGCTCGCCTGCGAGGCGCTGCGCGTCGGCCTGCGCGGCGACACGCTCAGGGACGCGCTCCTCCGCCATCCGGAGCGCTTCCCCTTCCCCTACCTGCTGGAGCGCGAGGGGTGAGGCGGGAACGGCGGGAGCGCGGCCCCGCGGGGCCGGCCCCGCCCCCCGGCAGCCGCCGGGCCAGCTCGCCCAGCACGCGGCGCTCGACTGCGGCCAGCGCCTCACGACTCCAGCCGGCCACGTGCGGCGTCAGCAGCACCCGAGGGTGGCCGGCCAGGGGGTCGGGTTCGCGGAGCGGCTCCTCGCGCACGTCGAGCGCGGCCGCCGCCGGGCGGCCGCGCTCCAGGGCGGCGAGGAGCGCCTCTTCGTCCACCAGGGCGCCGCGGGCGGTGTTGACCAGGAGCGAGCCGGGCCGGAGGAGCGCGAGCCTCCCCGCGTCCAGCAGGTGATAGGTCTCGGCCGTCAGGGGCAGGTGGAGGCTGACCACGTCGGAGCGGCCCAGCAGCTCCTCAAGGCCGCTCCACGCCACCCCTGGCGGGGCGGGGACCGGATGCCGGGGAGGGAGGGCCAGGACGCGCATACCCCAGGCCAGCGCCCGGGCGGCCACCCGGCGGCCCACCGCCCCGAAGCCGACCACGCCCCAGGTGCGGCCCGCCAGCTGGCGGCCGGCCATGGCGAGGCGCTCCGCCGGCCCGGCGCGGCTCCGGCCGAGCGCCCGTTCCAGGTGGCGGCTGGCGGCCAGGGCGAGGAGCCAGGTGAAGTCGGCCGTCGCCTCGGCGTTAAGAGCGGGCGCGGAGACCACCTCGACCCCCAGGCGGCGCGCCGCCTCCAGGTCGACGTTGTCCAGGCCGCTGCCGAGCCGGGCGACGAGGCGGAGCGGAGGCGTCAGCGCCTCCAGCAGGGCCTCCTCCACCCGCGTCCGGTTCCGCACCACCAGCGCCCACGGGCGCTCGCCGGCCGGGGGGCGACCGCCCTCGAGCCTCCCGCCGGCCACGTAGACCGCCTCGTCCAGGCGGCGCAGCGAGTGCCAGAAGAAGGCCGAGACCGGCTCGGTCACCCAGACCGCCATGCTCTCCCCCGGGGAGGAGTCTATGCGGCCGCCTCCCAGTCGCGGAGTCCGAAGAGCCTGGCGGCGTTGCCCCCCAGGAAGAGGCGGATCGACTCCTCCGGCCAGCGCAGGTAGCGGACGGCGCGCAGCTGGTCGGCCAGGTAGCGTTCCACGAAGCCGCGCGGGAACCAGCTGGAATCGGTGCCGAAGAGGATGCGCTCCGGGCCCAGCATCTCGTAGGCCTTCTGCAGGAGGGACTCCAGGGTGAGCGGGTAGGGCATCCAGCGCATCCACTGGTTCGAGCCCGAGGTGTCCACATAGACGTTGGGCAGGCTCCAGCAGAGCTGGAGCAAGTCCTGCCAGTAGCCGGCGCCGAAGTGGGGGATGATGAAGGGGATGTCCAGGAACTCCCTCGCCACCGGCCAGATGGTGAGCGGGCTCATGCGCGGCGCGTAGACGATGCCGCCCGCGTGGCCCAGCAGGCCGAAGTGGATGAGCACCGGGATGCGCCGCTCGGCCAGGTATTTCCAGATCGGGCGCAGCGACGGATCCTCGAACGGGACGGGCATGCGCGGCCCGAACATCTTGTAGCCCACGAAGCCGTACTCCTCCACCCCGCGGCGAAGCTGCTCCAGCGCGTCGGGAGCGGTGGGGTCGTGGTGGACCATGCCCAGGAAGCGATCGGGATGGCGCCGGACCACCTCCGCCAGGCGCTCGTTGCCACCGCCGGTGACGAAGGTGATGCGGTCGACACCGTGACGGTCCAGATCCTCCACCCAGCGGTCGGCCAGGCGCGCCGCCTCCTCCGGCGTGGCGGGCGCGGGCTCGGGCGGTCCGGGGAACTGCCACTCCTCGCGCATCCGCCGGTCGCGCTCCCGGGCGTAGGCGGCCAGCGCGGGATGCTCGGGGCCGGTGGAGGGCCACCGGCCGTAGACGAAGTGGGCGTGGACGTCCAGGATGCGGAAGCCTTGGTAGGCCACCGGATCACCTCCTGAAAAGCCTTGCGGAAGCCGGCCTCCCGCCGGGCGGGAGGCGCGGGCGGCGGGAGTGGAGGAGGAGGGGGCGCGCCGCGCCCTCGAAGGGCGCGGCCGTCCCCGGGGACGGCCGCGCCGGAAGCTCTCAGGCGCCCTTCAACTTGCTCGCCAGCCAGCGCGAGAAGCCGCGGGCGATGGTCTGGCGGTTGGCCTCGGCGATGGCGGTGGTCAGCGGGATCCCCTTCGGGCAGGCGCGGACGCAGTTCTGGGCGTTGCCGCAGCCGGTCACCCCGCCCGCCTCCATCAGCGCGTCCAGCCGCTCGGCCGCGTTGTAGCGGCCCGTCGGGTGGGCGTTGAAGAGGACTACCTGGGCGATGGGCTGCGCGCCGATGAAGTCCGACTGCGGCCCGTAGTTGGGGCAGACCTCCAGGCAGACGCCGCAGGTCATGCAACGCGAGAGCTCGTAGCGCCAGGACTGCTCCGCGTCCGAGATGCGCGGCCCGGGCCCCAGCGGGTAGGTGCCGTCGATGGGGATCCAGGCCTTGACGCGCTTCAGGTTCTCGAACATGCGCGTCCGGTCGACGATCAGGTCGCGCACCACCGGGAAGGAGTGCATCGGCTCCAGCGTTACCGGCTCCTCCAGGTGGTCGATGAGCGTGGAGCAGGCCTGCCGGGCGCGGCCGTTGATCACCATGCTGCAGGCGCCGCAGACCTCCTCCAGGCAGCTCGACTCCCAGGCCACCGGCGCCGTCGGCTTGCCGGCGCTGTTGACCGGGTTCCGCTGGATGGCCATCAGCGCGCTGATCACGTTCATCCCCGGCTCGTACGGGATCTCGAAGTCCTCCCAGTACGGGTCCGCCTCGGGGTTCTCCTGTCGCCGGACGTGCAGCTTGATGCTCTCCCGGGCCACGGAACCACCCTCCGATCGTTCCGATTTCAGTCGTATTTGCGCGGGCGGGGCGGGATGAGCGAGGTGTCGACGGCCTCGTAGCTGAACTTCGGCCCGTCCGGCGTGAAGGTGGCGATGGTCGTCTTCAGCCAGTGCTCGTCGTCCCGCTGCGGAAACTCGGGCTTGTAGTGGGCGCCGCGGCTCTCGTTCCGGTTGAGCGCGCCCAGCGTGATCGCCCGCGCCAGCTGCAGCATGTGGTAGAGGTGGGCGGTGAACTGGACCGACTGGTTGGTCCAGCGGCCCGCGTCGGGGGTGCCGATCCGCTCCCAGCGCTCCAGCAGCTCCTGGAGCTTGGCGTCGGTCTCGCGCAGACGGTCGTTGTAGCGGACCACCGTCACGTTGTCCGTCATCACCTGGCCCAGCTCCTGGTGGATGCGGTACGGGTTCTCCTTGCCGTCCATGCGGTAGATCCGCTCGTACCGCTCCTCCACCCGCTTCCTCTCCGCCTCGAAGAGGCTCTCGGGCAGGTCCCAGGCGTCCTGGTCGAGCCCCTCCAGGTGCTTCTGGATGGTCGGGACGACGGTCATGCCGTCGTAGATGCAGGAGAGGAGCGAGTTGGCGCCCAGCCGGTTGGCGCCGTGGTGCTGGTACTCCGCCTCCCCGGCGGCGAAGATGCCCGGCACCGAACTCTGCATCCCGTAGTCCACCCAGAGCCCGCCCATGTTGTAGTGGACGGTGGGGAAGACCTTCATCGGCACCTTGCGCGGGTCGTCGCCGACGAACTTCTCGTAGATCTCCAGCACGCCGCCCAGCTTCCTCTCCAGCACCTCGGCCGGGATGTGGGTGACGTCCAGGTAGACCATGTTCTTGCCGTCGATGCCCAGGTGCTGGTTGACGCAGACGTCGAAGATCTCGCGCGTCGCGATATCCCGCGGCACCAGGTTGCCGTAGTGCGGGTACTTCTCCTCCAGGAAGTACCACGGCTTCCCGTCCTTGTAGACCCAGACGCGGCCGCCCTCCCCGCGGATGGACTCCGACATCAGCCGGTTCTTGTCCCCGCCGGGGATGGCGGTGGGATGGACCTGGATGAACTCGGGGTTGGCGTACTTCAGCCCCTGCTGGTAGAGGATGCTGAGCGGCGCGCCGTCGTTGATGATCGAGTTGGTGCTCTTGCCGAAGATGACGCCCAGCCCGCCCGTGGCGATGACCACGGCGTTGGCGCGGAAGGCGCGGATCTCCATGGAGTGCAGGTCCTGGGCGATGATGCCGCGCGCGATGCCGCGGTCGTCGATGACGGCGCCCAGGAAGTCCCACATCTCGTACTTCTGGACGCGCCCCTCCACCTCCCAGCGGCGCACCTGCTCGTCCAGCGCGTACATCAGCTGCTGGCCCGTGGTGGCTCCGGCGAAGGCGGTGCGGTGGAACTGCGTGCCGCCGAAGCGGCGGAAGTCGATCAACCCCTCGGGCGTCCGGTTGAAGGGGACGCCCATGCGGTCGAACATGTAGATGATGTCGGGAGCCGCCTGGCACATGCCCAGCACCGGCGGCTGATTGGCCAGGAAGTCGCCCCCGTAGACCGTGTCATCGAAGTGCTGCCAGGGTGAGTCGCCCTCACCCTTGGTGTTGACCGCCCCGTTGATCCCGCCCTGGGCGCAGACGGAGTGCGAGCGCTTCACCGGTACCAGCGAGAAGAGGTCGACCTGGAAGCCGGCCTCGGCGGCGCGGATGGTGGTCATCAGGCCGGCCAGGCCGCCCCCGACGACGATGATGCGGTTCTGCTTCGGCAACGTCTCTCCCCCCTACGCCACGAAGGCGATGGCCGAGCCGAGGCTGAGGAGGCTGAGCGCCACGAAGAAGACGCCCAGCACCCACTGCGCCACCTGCTGCGCCCGCGGGCTGACCAGGATCCCCCAGTCGATCCCGAAGAGCCAGAGGCCGTTGGCCAGGTGCCAGGTGGCCGAGAGGATGCCCACGACCCAGAAGGCGAAGGTCCACGGGTTGGAGAGCTCGGCCGCCACCTTGGCGAAGCTGGCGGACGGGCCCACGAAGCGCAGCGTCAGCACGTGGTAGACGATGAAGACGAAGACGATCACGCCGGTGGCGCGCTGCAGCGTGAAGTACCAGTTGCGGGCGAAGGGGTAGCGGTTGACGTTGTATTGCGCCGTCCGCATGATGACGAAACCGTAGATCGCGTGATAAAGGATCGGAAGAAAGATGAAGAGCGTCTCCACCACGATCAGAGCCGGCAGGCTTTCCAGCAGGCGCACCACCTGGTTGTAGGCCTTGGGTCCTGCCAGCGCCGCCGAGTTGGCCCAGAGGTGGAAGGTGAGGAAGACGCCGACGGGCACGACGCCACTGAGCGAATGGAGCCGGCTCCAGAAAAAGTGGCTGACGCGCAATCGCCCTCTCTCCCTTCGCCGTGCGCCCGGTCCGGCCGCCGAGCGGCGGCTAGGATGCTCGACACGGCTAGAAGTATAGCACCCGCTCCCGGCCCCGGCCGGGGCGCGCCCGCCCGGGGCGGGCGGCGGAGGGGCGGCACGATTTGGCTAGAATGGGCCCCGGGGAGGTCGCCCGTTGCTCGGCCGGCGCATCCGCCAGCTCGACCGTTTCCGTCAGGTGGCCCGGACGCTCGGCCGCTTCGGTTTCGGCTGGGTGCTGGGCCAGCTCGGCCTGGCCGGGCTGGCCCCGCTCACCCCGCTCCGCGGCCGGCCCGAGCTGGCCCGCCTGGGCCGCGCCGAGCGGCTCCGCCTCATGCTGGAGGAGCTGGGGCCCACCTTCGTCAAGCTGGGCCAGCTGGCCTCCACCCGCGCCGACCTCCTGCCCCCCGACATCCTGGGCGAGCTCTCCAAACTCCAGGAGCAGGTGGCGCCCTTCCCCTTCGCCGAGGTGCGGCGGGCCGTGGAGGGCGAGCTCGGCCGGCCGCTGGCCGAGAGCTTCCGGACCTTCGACCCGGTTCCGGTGGCGGCGGCGAGCCTGGGCCAGGTCCACCACGCCGTCCTCCACGACGGCCGCGAGGTGGCGGTCAAGGTGCAGCGGCCGGGCGTGCGCGAGCAGGTGGGCGTCGACCTGGACCTCCTGCGCGAGCTGGCCGCCCTGGCCGACCGGCGGCTGCCGCGGCGGGGTCCGACCAGCTTCCTGGAGATCGCCGAGGAGCTGGGGCGGATGCTGGACCGCGAGCTGGACTACGCCCAGGAGGCGACGCACACGGCGCGCGTCGGCCGTTTCTTCGCCGGCTCCGGGGAGGTGGTCATCCCCGCCGTCGTCCGCGAGCTGAGCGGCAGCCGGCTCCTCACGCTCTCCTGGGTGGAGGGCGTCCACCTCAGCCGCTTCCTGGCCGGGCAGGAGCGGCTGGAGGCGCCGCAGGAGGTGGCGCGCCGCATCGCCACCTCCATGTTCGACCAGATCTTCAAGCTGGGGCTCTTCCACGCCGACCCCCATCCGGGCAACGTGCTGGTCCTGCCGGACGGGCGCATCGCCTACCTGGACTTCGGCATGGTGGGCCGCCTGGGCCCGGCGCGGCGGGAGCAGTTCTCGGAGCTGGCCGTGGCGCTGCTCGAGCGCGACGCGGCAGGCATCGTCCGCGCCATCCTGGAAATGGGCATCGCCCCCGACGACCTCGACCTGCCCCGCTTCGAGGAAGAGGTGGAGGAGGTCCGCGACCGCTTCTACGAGCGCCCCCTGCGCGAGATCCCCGTCGGCGAGGCGGTCCGCTCCATCCTGGGCCTGGCCTGGCGGCATCGCATCCGCATCCCCGGCGACTTCACGGTCCTGGGCAAGACGCTCATCACGCTGGAGGGCGTGGTGGAGCGCCTGGACCCGTCCGTCAGCGTGGTCGAGCTGGCCGAGCCGTACGGCCGGCGGATCCTGCGCCAGCGGCTCGACCCGCGCCGCATCGCGCGGCGCGTGACGGAGGCGGCGGGCGAGGGCGCCCGCGAGCTGGGGGAGCTGCCCGGGGCTCTCCACGGCTTCTTCCGGCGCGCCGAGGCGGGGCGCCTCAGCCTGGAGGTGCGCAGCGCCCCGCTGGAGCGGACCGCGCGCAGCATCGAGCGCTCCTCGCGCCTCCTGGCGCAATCCCTCCTCCTCCTGGCGCTCAGCGTCCTCGCCGCCGGCCTGCTGGTGGCCGTCTCCCTGCAGGGGCCCCAGCCCCTCCTGCAGGCGCCGGGGTACGCGCGGGCCGCGCTGGCCGCGGGCGGCCTCCTCCTGGCGGTCCTGGCGGCCGAGGCGCTGCGCAGCCTGCGCGGCCGCTGAACGAGGGCCGGCCGGGCGCGGGAGGCCGGTGCCTTGACGGCCCGGCGCGCGCCCGGGATAGTGACAGCGGGCCGAGGCGGGGCCCGCGGAGGTGCAGCCGTGAGGGCCTACAGCTTCTTCGCCCGGCTCTACGACCGGGTGATGCAGGCGATCCCCTACGCCGAGTGGATCGAGTACGTGCAGGCCATCCTGGAGCGCTTCCAGGTGGCGCCGCGCTCCGTGGCCGACCTGGCCTGCGGCACCGGCAACACCACCCTGCCCTGGGCGCGCATGGGCTACCGGGTCTACGGCGTCGACCGCTCGCCGGAGATGCTGGAGGTGGCGCGCCGCAAGGCCGAGGCGGAGGGGCTCCGGGTGACCTGGCTGGAGGCGGATCTGCGCGCCTTCCGCCTGCCCGAGCCGGTGGACCTGGCCACCTGCCTCTACGACAGCCTCAACTACCTGGAGGACGAGGAGGCGCTGGAGGCCGCCTTCCGCGCAGCCTACCGCAACCTGCGGCCGGGGGGCCTGCTGGTGATGGACATGAACACCGAGTACAAGCTCCTGCACGTCGAGCCGGAGACGGAGTACTACCGCTCGCAGGACGGGGAGGAGGAGTGGCACCTGATCTGGGAGCACGGGACGAACATGGCGGAGCAGGTCTGGGAGGTGCGGCTGACCGGCTTCCTCCCCAGGGCCGGCCACCCCGGCTGCTACGAGCGCTTCGAGGAAGTCCACCGCGAGCGCGGCTACCCCGTCCGGGAGGTGGAGGCGCGGCTCGGGCGGGCGGGCTTCGAGCTCCTGGCCACCTACGACGCCTACACCTTCGATCCGCCGGTGCCGGTCTCCGACCGCCTCTTCTGGGTCGCCCGGCGCCCGCTGGGCGGCCGCCGGCCGGCGGGGAGGGCCTAGCGTGCAGATCGGCATCATCGGCCTGCCGCTCTCGGGCAAGAGCACGCTCTTCCGCCTCCTCACCGGCGGGCGCGCGGAGTCGGCGCACCCGGGCGGGCGCGCGGACGTCCGCACCGGCGTCGCCCAGGTGCCGGATCCGCGCCTGGACTTCCTGGCGACTCTCTACCACCCGAGGAAGGTGACGCCCGCCACCATCCAGCTGACCGAGACGGCCGGCTTCCTGCCCGGGCAGGGCGACCGCGCCAGGACCAACGAGTTCCTCAACGCGGTCCGCACCTCGGACGCCCTGATCCACGTGGTGCGCACCTTCGAGAGCGCCGAGCTGCCCCACCCGCGGGGGCGCGTCGACCCGCTGGCCGACGTGCGCGACCTGGACCAGGAGCTCCTCCTGGCCGACCTGGCGGTGGCGGAGAGCGCGGCCGGCAGGCTCCGCCAGGCGAGACGCCGCGGCCCGGAGGAGGAGGCGACGCTGGCGCTCCTGGAGCGCGTCCAGGAGGCGCTGGGCGAGGAGATCCCGGTCCACGACCTGGGGCTGGACGAGGAGGAGATGCGCCTCCTCCGGAACTACGCCTTCGTCACCGCCCGACCGCTCCTGGTGGCGCTCAACCTCTCGGAGGAGCAGTGGAGCGCGCGCGACTACCCGGGGCGGGCGGAGCTGGAGGACTACGCCCGGCAGCACGGGGAGCGGACGGTCACCTTCTGCGCCCGGGTGGAGCTGGAGGTGGCGGAGATGGAGACGGCGGACCGCGAGGAGTTCATGCGCGCCTACGGCATCGAAGAGACCGGCATCGTGCGCATCGCCAAGGCCGCCTACGCCTCGCTCGGCCTCGTCTCCTTCCTCACCGCCGGCGAGGACGAGGTGCGCGCCTGGCCCGTGCCGAGGGGGACGACGGCCAGGCGGGCGGCGGGGAAGATCCACTCCGACCTGGAGCGCGGCTTCATCCGCGCGGAGGTGGTCGCCTTCGACGACCTGGCCCGGCTGGGCTCCATGAAGGCCGTCCGCGAGGCGGGACTGCTCCGCCTGGAGGGGAAGGATTACGTGGTCCAGGACGGCGACATCCTCACCGTCCGTTTCAACGTCTAGCCGCCCCGGCGGCGCCGGGAGGTGGGGGTGTGCCCGACAACCTCAGCGTCGGACGAGCCGCGGTGCGCATGGCCATCTCGCTCTCACGCGAGGAGGAGGCGCGCCTCAAGGAGGAGCTGCGCGGCGAGGGCATCGCCGCCGCGGCGGTCGACCTGGGCGGCGACTTCGTCTCGAGCCTCGGCAAGATGGTGGAGCGGGCCATCGTCGCCGCCCGGCGGGAGGGCGTCATCCGCCCCATCCACGCCCACGAGGGGGCGGTGGCGGGCGCGGCGCGCGAAGCACTGGGCATCGTGGGCCAGCGGGCGCTGGGCTTCAACATCGGCGGCAAGCTGGGCGTCGCCCGCGGCGGCGGCCACCTGGCGGTGGCCGTCTTCGCCGGCGTCGGCCTGGTCTACCTGGACGACGTGGCGCTGGGGCTGGCCCACCGGGCCGTCCCCGAGTAGGCGCGCGGCCGGCCTCAGCGGCCGGCCGGCCCCTGGGGGGCGCCGCGGGGCGGCTTCCGGCCGTAAAGCCGCCCGTCCACCAGCGCCAGCAGCTCCTCGGCCGACATGCCGCCGCGGCTCTCGGCCAAGCCGAAGGTGAAGCCCAGCGAGGGCAGAGGGCGGTGGCGCGGGGCGGCCGCTTTCGCCTCCGCCGCGCCCGCCGCGGCGCGGGCCGCCGGCCGCTCCAGGCGGGCCAGCTCGGCGTTGGCCGCCTGGGCCATGCGCGCCGCCACCCGCTCGGCGACGGCGCGCGCGGTCGCCTCGTCGGTCTCCGGCAGGAGGAGGGCGAACTCGTCCCCGCCGTAGCGGGCGGGCAGGTCGGAGAGGCGGACCGCGTGGAGCATGGCGCGCGCCGCGGCGGCCAGGACGCGGTCGCCGGCGGGGTGGCCGAGGCGGTCGTTCACCTGCTTGAAGGCGTCGGCGTCGAAGAGGACCAGCGAGGTGGGGCGGCCGCTGCGGGCGCTCCGCTCCAGCTCCTGGCGGAGGCGCTGGAAGAACTGGCGGCGGTTGGCGAGGCCGGTCAGCTCGTCGGTCAGCGCCGAGGCGGCCAGCGCCTCCTGGAGGCGCCGGCGCTCGTCGCTCAGCCGGCCCAGCGCCCAGCCCGTGAGGAGCAGGGCCAGCGCCAGGCTGGCGTCCAGCGGCAGGAGGGCGGTCCGGTGCGCGGCCGCGTCCACGCCCACCACCAGCACCGCCGGCAGCAGGCCCAGCGCCACCGCCCGGCGCCGGCCCAGCGCGGTGGCGTAGAAGACGAAGGCGAAGAGGTAGCCCGACTGGAAGAAGGGGACCGGGACCACCGCCTGGGCGGCGGCGGCCGTGCCGAAGTCCAGGACGGCGGAGACGGCCAGCCAGGCGCCCAGGTGGGCCCGGCGCAGGCGGGGCACCGAGAGCAGGACGGCCAGGGAGTAGGCGACGGCGAAGAGGGCCAGCCAGGCCGTCTCGCGGCTGCGCGCGGCCGGCACCATGACCACCAGGAGGCCCAGGCTGCCGATCCAGACGGCCAGCCGGGCCAGCGAGGTGGTCCGGCTCGTCTGGCGATCCCCCACCACGGCCACCCCTCCGGGCGCGAAAGCTTTCCACCGCGGGAAGCGACTTCCTTCCCGCGGGGAGTCCCGAGCCCGCCCCGGCGCCTCGGCGCCGGCGGCCTCTTGCCGCACCCAGCGGCCTGTGGTAAAGTCCTGCGCAAATCCGGCCGCCCCGGGCGGGCGGAGCGCAAGACGGGAAGACGGTAGGGTACCGGGAGGTCCTCGTGGGCAAGACGGCAGGATGGTCCTCCTCGCCGCCGGGTGACTGGCGGCTCCCCAGGACACGTGCCCGCACGGCCCTGCGCGGCGTGCGCGGCGCCACCACGGCGGAGGACGACACGGCCGACGCCATTCGGCGGGCGACCCAGGAGCTCCTCGAGGAGCTGGTGCGGCGGAACGGCCTGCGGCCCGAGGAGCTGGCCGCGGTCTTCTTCACCCTCACCCCCGACCTGACCGCCTTCTACCCCTCCCAGGCGGCGCGCGAGCTGGGCTGGCGGCTGGTGCCGCTGCTCGACCTGGGCCAGGCCCCCGGCCCGCGGCCCGTGGCGCGCTGCATCCGGGTGCTGGCGCTCTGGAACACCACGCGGCGGCCGGAGGAGATCCGACACGTCTATCTGCGCGGGGCGGCGGGCCTGCGGCCCGACCTGGCCGCCGGCGAGGCGGGGGAGGCGGAGCCACCTTGGTCATCGTGATGCGCGAGGGTGCGGCGGCGAGCGAGGTCGAGCGGGTGGTGCGGGCGGTGGAGGAGCTGGGCCTGCGCCCGCACCGCTCCGACGGCGAGCTGCGCTCGGTGGTGGGCGTCATCGGCGACGTCAGCCGCGTCTCCGAGGAGCACTTCCTGGCGATGCCGGGCGTGGAGCGGGTGGTGCGGCTGGAGCAGCCGTACAAGCTGGCGAGCCGCGCCTTCCGCCCCGAGGGCTCGCGCGTCTGGGCGGGGCCGGTGGAAGTGGGGGGCCCCGGGATCGTGGTCATGGCCGGCCCCTGCAGCGTGGAGAGCCGCGAGCAGCTGCTGGAGGCGGCCCAGGCGGTGCGCGCGGCCGGCGCCGCCGTCCTGCGCGGCGGCGCCTTCAAGCCGCGCACCTCGCCCTACACCTTCCAGGGACTGGGAGCGGAGGGGCTCCGCCTCCTGGCCGAGGCCCGGCAGCGCACCGGCCTGCCCGTGGTGACCGAGGTGATGGCGCCCCAGGAAGTGGAGCTGGTGGCGGAGTACGCCGACGTGCTCCAGGTGGGCACGCGCAACATGCAGAATTTCCCGCTGCTCCGGGAGCTGGGGCGTGCCGGCAAGCCGGTCCTCCTCAAGCGCGGCATGTCGGCCACCGTGGAGGAGTGGCTCCTGGCGGCCGAGTACGTCCTCAGCCACGGTAACCCCGACGTCATCCTCTGCGAGCGGGGCATCCGCACCTTCGAGCCGGCGACGCGGAACACGCTGGACCTGGGGGTGGTGCCGCTGGTCAAGCGGTTGAGCCACCTGCCCGTGGTGGTCGACCCCAGCCACGCCACCGGCCTCTGGGAGCTGGTGACGCCCATGGCACTGGCCGCCGTGGCGGCGGGCGCCGACGGCCTGCTCATCGAGGTCCACCCCGACCCCAGCCGGGCGCTCTCGGACGGCCGCCAGTCGCTGCGGCCGGACCGGCTGGCGCGCCTGGTGGAACAGGCCGAGGCGGTGGCCCAGGCGGTGGGGCGCTGGATCCTCCGCCCGGAGCAGGCGGAGCTGCCCAGGCGGGCGGCGGCGGCCGGACGGTAGGGGAGGGGAGCCCGCCGTGCGTGAGCGGGCGGTGGCCATCTTCGGCCTGGGCCTGATCGGGGCCTCCGTCGGCCTCGGCCTGGCGGGGCGGCTGCGGCGGCTGGGCGCCGATCCCGACCCCGAGGCGCGCCGCGTGGCGGAGGCGACGGGCGCGGTGGAGGCGGCCCACGAGGCGCCGGGCCCCTGGCTGGGCGAGGCCTCGCTGGTCGTCCTGGCCGCGCCGCCCGGGGCGCTGCCTGCCCTGGCGGCCGCCGTGGCGCCGTGGCTCGCCCCGGACGCCGTCGTCACCGATGTGGCCGGCGCCAAGGGCCGTGTGGCCGCGGCGCTGGAGCCGCTTCTGCCCGCGGGGCGTTACGTGCCCGGCCACCCCATGGCGGGCAGCGAACGGACGGGCGCGCGCTGGGCCGATCCCGCCCTCTTCCGCGGCGCGGTCTGGTTCTTCTGCCCGCCACCGGCCGCCTCCGCCGCCGGCACCCCCACCGCGGCATGGGAGGCGGCGTACGCGCGCGCCGCCCGGCTCGCGGAGAGCCTGGGCGCCCGCCCCCTCCGGCTGCCGGCGGCGCTCCACGACCGCTGGGTGGCGCGCACCAGCCACCTGCCCTACCTGGTGGCGGCGGCGCTGGCGGCCGCGGCCGGCGTGGAGGAGTCGCAGGGCATCGCCCAGGCGGTGGCGGGCGGCTTCCGCGACGGCACGCGGGTGGCGGCGATGAACCCGGAGGTGGGCGCCGGCATGTGCCTGGCCAACCGGGAGGAGCTCCTGGCCGCGCTGGGCGCCTTCCGCCGGGCGCTGGATGCGCTGGAGGAGGCGCTCGGCGAGGGACGGGAGGAGCGGCTGGTCGGCCTCCTGGCGCGGGCCCGGGCCGCCCGCGCCGCCCTGCTCGAGGCGGCGGAGGCGGCGACGGATGGGGAGCCCGCGCCGGCGGGGCCCTCCGCGGGGAGGGATGGCGACTGAAGCTGCGCCTGGAGGCGAGAAGGCGACCGCTCGAAGGAAGTTTCCGTCCGCCCGGCGACAAGTCCGTCTCGCACCGCGCCGCGCTCCTGGCCGGCGCGGCGCGCGGACGCTCGTGCCTGCGCGGCCTGGCGCCGGGCGCCGACGTGGCCTCGACACTCCGCGCGCTGGAGGCTCTGGGCGTCCGCCTGGAACGCCGCCCGGAGCGGGGCGGGGAGACGGTGGTGGAGAGCCCGGGGCTCGACGCCTGGGCGGAGCCGGCCGACGTGGTCGACTGCGGCAACTCCGGCACCACCATCCGCCTCCTGGCCGGGCTCCTGGCCGCTCGGCCGGGGCTGGCGGTGCTGACCGGCGACACCTCGCTGCGCCGCCGGCCCATGGACCGGGTGGCCGAGCCGCTCCGCGCCATGGGCGCCTCCGTGGACGGGCGTGAAGGCGGCCGCTACGCCCCCCTGGTGGTGCGCGGCGGGCCGCTCCGCCCCCTGGCCTGGCGGAGCCCGGTGGCCAGCGCCCAGGTCAAGTCGGCCATCCTCCTGGCCGCCCTGCGCGCGCCCGGCGAGACCGCCGTCTGGGAGCCGGTGCCCAGCCGCGACCATACGGAGCGCCTCTACGCCTGGCTGGGGCTGCCGATCCGCACCGGGGGGAGCGGCGGAGAGGAGCCGGCGGGCGGTCCGCCTCCCGTCCGGCTGGCCGGCCCCGCCAGCCCGCCCCCCTTCGCTCTGGAGGTTCCGGGCGACCCCTCGGGCGCCTTCCCCTACGCTGTCCAGGCGGCGCTGACGCCCGGCTCGGAGCTGGAGATCGAGGGCGTGCTGCTCAACCCGCTCCGCCTGGGGGGCTACCGGCTGCTGGAGCGCATGGGCGCCCGCCTCGAGCTCGTCCGCGAGGGCGAGGCGGGCGGCGAGCCCGTGGGCCGCATCCGCGTACGGGCCTCGGCGCTCGGGGCCATCGAAGTACGGCCGGAGGAGGTGCCGGCGGCGGTGGACGAGCTGCCGCTCCTGGCCGTGGCCGCCTGCGCGGCCGAGGGCGAGAGCCGCTTCCTGGGGCTGGGCGAGCTGCGCGTCAAGGAGAGCGACCGGCTCCACGCCATGGCCGCCGGCCTGCGCGCCATGGGCCTTCCGGTGGAGGAGGAGGGGGACGGCTGGCGGGTGCGGGGGCCGGCACGGGGGCACGGCGCCGCCCTGGAGAGCGCGGGCGACCACCGGGTTGCCATGGCGCTGGCGGTGGCCGCCTGGACGCTGCTCGCCCCGGGCGAGGTGGCGGAGCTGGAGGGCGCGGAGAGCGTGGCCATCTCCGACCCCGATTTCTTCCGGCGGGCGGGCGTCGCCTGATGCGGCTGGCGGTGGTGGGCGACCCGGTGGCCCACTCGCTCTCTCCGGCCATGCAGGAGGCGGGCCTGCGCGCCGCCGGCCTGGGCGGGCGTTACCTGGCGCTGCGCGTCGAGCGCGGGCGCCTGGCGGAGCGCGCAGCCGAGCTGGAGGCGGAGGGCTTCCTGGGACTGAACGTCACCATGCCGCTGAAGGAGGAGGCGCTGGCCCTGGCCCGGCGGCGGTCGCGCCGCGCGCTCCGGGCGGGCGCCGCCAACACCCTGGTACGCCTTCCGGAGGGGGGCTGGGCGGCGGAGAACACCGACGTGGAGGCGGTGGCGGGGGCGCTCGCCGAGCGCGGCTGGCGGCCGGGACCGGCGCTGGTGCTGGGCGCCGGCGGCGCGGCGGGGGCGGCGGCGGTGGCGCTGGGCGAGCTGGGCGCGCCGCGGGTGCGGCTCCTCAACCACCACGCCGGCCGGGCCGAGCGGCTGGCCGCGCGGATGCGCGCCCACTTCCCGGCCACCCGCTGGGAGGCGGCCTCCTGGTCGGAGGCCGGTGGCGTCGGGCAGGCCGGGGCTCCGGAGGGGTGGAGCCTCCTCGTGCAGGCGACGCCGCTGGCCATGGAGGGCGTCGGGGCCGGCTACCCGCTTCCGCCGGAGGAGCTGGCGGCCGCGCTGGCCCCGGGGGGATGGGTGGTGGAGCTGGTCTACCGGCCGCCGCGCACGCCGCTCCTGGAGGCGGCCTCGGCAAGGGGCCTGGGCGTGGTCGACGGGGTCGAGCTGCTGCTCCGACAGGGCGCCGCCTCCTTCGAGCTCTGGACGGGGCGGGAGGCGCCGCGGGAGGCGATGCGCCGGGCGCTGGAGGAGGTGCTGGGTTGCTCCGCTGGCTGACGGGGGGCGAGTCGCACGGCCCCGGGCTGACGGTCGTGGTGGACGGGCTGCCGGCGGGCGTCCCGCTGGACGGGGAGCGGGTGGCGGCCGAGCTGGCGCGCCGCCAGCAGGGCTACGGCCGCGGCGGGCGGATGCGCATCGAGCGGGATCGGGCTCGCTTCCTGGGCGGGGTGCGGCACGGGCGCAGCACCGGGGCGCCGGTGGTCCTCTGGATCGAGAACCGCGACTGGGCCAACTGGCAGGAAGTCCTCTCCCCCGACCTGCCCTCCCCCGGCGCGGAGGCGGAGGGGGCGGGGGAGGCTCCGCGGGAGAGCCCCACGGCGGCGGAGCGGCGCCGGGCGCCGGTGGAGCGGCCGCGCCCGGGCCATGCCGACCTGGCCGGCGCCCTCAAGTACGGCCACCGCGACATGCGGGACGTGCTGGAGCGCGCCAGCGCCCGCGAGACGGCGGCGCGGACGGCGGCGGGGGCGGTGGCCAAGCGCCTCCTCGCCGAGCTGGGGGTGGAGGTGGGCAGCTTCGTCGAGCGCATCGGGCCGGCCACCTGGCGCAGGGAGCCCGCCTATCCGGCCGATCCGGACGCGTGGCGGGCCTGGGCGGCGGCGGCCGAGCGCTCGCCCGTCCGCTGCCCGGAGCCGCAGGCGGAGGCGGCCATGATGGAGGTCATCGAGCAGGCGCTGCGCGAGGGCGACACGGTGGGCGGCCGCTTCCTCGCCTTCGCCGTGGGCCTCCCCGCGGGCCTGGGCAGCTACGCCCAGTGGGACCGGCGCCTGGACGGCCGCATCGCCCAGGCCGTGGTCTCCATCCCCGGCGTCAAGGCGGTGGCCATCGGCGCCGGCGAGGAGATGGCGGAGGAGCCGGGTTCGTGCGTCCACGACCCGCTCCTGCCCGATCCCTCCGGTCCGCGGCCGGGGCGCTTCGTCCGTCCCAGCGACCGGGCGGGCGGGCTGGAGGGCGGCGTCACGAACGGCGAGCCGCTCCTGGTGAGCGGGGTGATGAAGCCGCTGGCCACGCTCCGCCGCGGCCTCCCCTCGGTCCACATGCCCAGCGGGCAGCCGGCCGAGGCGACCTACGAGCGCTCCGACGTCTGCGTGGTGCCGGCGGCGGGGGTGGTGGCCGAGGCCATGCTGGCGCTGGTCCTGGCGGACGCGCTGCTGGAGGCGGTGGGTGGCGACAGCCTGGAGGAGGTGCGCCGCCACGTGGAGGAGCGGCGCCGCGCCCGGGAGGCCGGCTGGCCGTGGGGCTGAGCGCAGCCGGCGGGGTTCGGCTGGCGCTGGTCGGCCTGAGCGGCAGCGGCAAGGGGAGCGTGGGCCGGCTCCTGGCGCGGAGGCTGGACGTGGCCTGCCTCGACCTGGACCGTCTGGTGGAGCTGGAGGCGGGTGCGCCCGTCCGCCACATCTGGGCGGAGGAGGGGGAGCAAGGCTTCCGGCGCCGCGAGGCGGCGGCGCTGGAGCGGGCTCTGGAGCTGGGCGAGGCCGTGCTGGCCACCGGCGGCGGCACGCCCCTCCTGCCCGGCGCCATGGACAGGCTCGTGGCCTGGGGCCGGGTGGTCTGGCTGGACGCGCCGCCCGAGGTGCTGGCCGCCCGGCTGGGGGAGGAGGAAGTGGCCGGGCGGCCGCTCTTCGCCGGCCGCCTGCCGGCGGAGGTGCTGCGCGCGCAGCTGGCCGCCCGGCGCGCCGTCTACGCGCGGGCGCTCCGCATCGACGCCGCGGCCGCCCCGGCCGAAGTGGCGGAGCGCGTCCTGGCCGCCGCCGGCCTTCGCCCGGCGGAGCGGCCGTCCGCCGTGCGCCGGCTCTCCGTGGGCGGCGCCTACGAAGTGGAGGTGAGCGACGCGGCGCCCGAGCGGCTGGCCGACTGGCTGGCCGGGGCGGGGGCGGAGCGGCTGGTGCTGCTGGCGGAGCCGCTGGCGGGGGCGCTGGCCGGCGGGGAGATCCTGGAGGCCTGCCGCGCCCGGGGGCTCCAGGCGGAGCTCCTCCTCTTCCCCGGCGGCGAGGAAGCCAAGCGCCTCGTGACGGTGGAGCGCCTCTACCACGAGCTGGTGCGGCGGGGCGTGGAGCGGACCACCTGGCTGCTGGCCGTGGGCGGCGGGGTGACCACCGACCTGGGCGGCTTCGTCGCCGCCACCTTCCTGCGCGGCCTGCCCTGGGTGGCCGTGCCCACCACGCTCCTCGCCCAGGTGGACGCCGCCATCGGCGGCAAGACCGGCGTCGACCTGGAGGAGGGGAAGAACCTGGTGGGCGCCTTCTACCCGCCGCGCCGGGTCGTCGCCGACGTGCGCTGGCTGCGCGCCCTGCCGCGACAGCTCCTCCTGGAGGGGATGGGCGAGGTGGTCAAGGCGGCGCTCCTGGCCGGCGAGCCCTTCTGGAGCTGGCTGGAGGAGGCGAGGCCGGCGCTGCTCGCCCGCGAGCCGGAGGCGCTGGCCGAGGCGGTGGCGCGCGCGGCCGCCGTCAAGGCCGAGGTGGTGGCCGCCGACGAGCGCGAGGCAGGGCGGCGCGAGCTGCTCAACCTGGGGCACACCTTCGCCCACGCGCTGGAGTGGGCCAGCGGCTACCGGCTCCGCCACGGCGAGGCGGTGGCCACGGGACTCTTTCTGGCCGCCCGGCGGGCGGAGGCGGAGGGGCTCCTGCCGGCGGCGGAGCGGCGCCGCATCGAGGCGCTGCTGGAGGCGTACGGGATCGGGAGGAGCGCCGCGCTGCCGCGCGGGGAGGCTTCCTCGCCCGACCGGCTGGCGGCGGCGCTGGCCGTCGACAAGAAGCGCCGCCATGGCCGGCTCCGCCTGGTGCTGCCGCGGGCGGTGGGCGACGTGGTCGCTGGCTGGCCGGCCGAGACGGAGGAGCTGGCCCGCTGGCTCGCCTCCGCGCTGGAGCGGTTATCCTGGGAAGGAGAGAAGCCCACGGGAAGAGGGTGACCCCTTGCGACTCTTCGCCGCCGCCATGCCGGACCTCGGGCGGCTGCCGGCTCAGCTCCCCGAGGGGGCGCTGGTGGTGGTCGCGCCCTCCGGCGAGGCCTGGGAGGAGCAGCTCGGCCGGGCCGGCGAGCTGGCCCGCTCGCGCGCGCTCTGGGTGGTGGTGGCCGGCCCGCGTCGGGAGGGGGAGGGGTGGCGCCTCTCCGCCGCCTGCCTCTCGCCCGAGGGCCGCCCGGTGGCCGTGCAGGACGAGCTCTTCCCGCCGCAGGGCTGGCGCGCGGGCGGGCGCCTGGAGCTCTTCGAGCTGGCGGGCTGGCCGGCGGCGCTGCTGGTGGGCGAGGACGTCCTCTGGCCGGAGGTGGCCCGACTGGCGACGCTGGAGGGTGCGCGCCTGCTGGCGGTCCCCAGCCTCTACCCGCCGGAGGAGGCGGGGGGCGCGCCGACGGGGCCCTGGCGCCAGCTGGCGGGCGGCTGGCAGGAAGTCCAGCAGAACCAGGTCTTCGCTGTCGAGAGCCCGCTGGACGGCGAGCTGGCGGGACGGCGCTCGCACGGCCGCGCCGCCGTCTGGGCCCCTTGCGAGATCACGCCCGACTCCCGCGGCTGGCTGGACTGGGCCGAGAAGCCCGGCGAGGCGGCTGCGGCATGGCTGGAGGAGGAGGCGCTCGAGGGGATCCGCGACGCCTACCCGCTGGAACGTTTCCTCAACCCGGCGCTCTACCGGCGGCGGCTGGCGGAGGCCTACGAGCGGTTGGCGGGCGAGGCGGGCGCGGGTGCGGCGGGAGGCGGGGAGCGATGAGCGGAGCAGAGGCGGAACGGGAGGGCGGGGAGCTGCTGCCGCTGCCCGGGGATGCACGGCTCTTCCGCCTGGCACCCGGCGTGGCCGAGGCGGCGCTGGCGGAGGCCGGCTTCGGCGCCGCCAGGGCGGCGGACGTGGAGGCGGCGGGCGCCGGGCAGGGCGGCGGGGCTCGGGACCGGGGAGCGCGACGGGGTCGCCTGCGGGCGGCGGCGGTGCAGATGGAGCTGCGCCTCCACCGGCGGGCTGCCGGCTGGGCGCGCCAGGTGCGCGAGCTCGGACTGCGGGCGGCGGAGCGACTGGAGGCGCTGGCGGGGGGCGCGGGCGGAGCCGCCCCGACGCTCATCGCCTTCCCCGAGGACGTGGCCACGGGGCTGGTCGGCCTCCTTCCCGGTTTCGACGAGCTGGCCAGCCGGGCGGCGGCGGCGCTCGAGGGCGGCGGCGCCGCCGAGGGGGCGCCGCGCGTCGCCGACGTCTTCGCCGCCGTCGGGCCGGCGGCGGAGGAGCTCTACCGGGCCGTCTTCGCCGCCCTGGCGCGCGAGACGGGCGCCTGGGTGGCGGCGGGCAGCGCCAACCTGCCCGCGCCCGACGGCTGCGTCTACAACGTCGCCCACCTTTTCGCCCCGGACGGCCGCCTCGTGGGGCGGCAAGCCAAGAGCCACCTCCTGCCGCTGGAGGCCGCCTGGGGCCTGATGCCGGGACGGGAGCTGGAGGTCTGGGAGCTGCCCTGGGGACGGCTGGCCCAGCCGGTCTGCATGGACGCCACCTACTTCGAGACCTTCCGCATCGCCCGCGGCCTGGGCGCCGACGTGGTCGTCATCCCCAGCGCCAATCCCGAACGGCCGTACAACGAGTGGACGGCTACCAGGGGGATCTGGCCGCGGGTGCAGGAGAGCCAGGTCTACGGAATCCAGGCCTCGCTGGTGGGCGACTTCCTGGGCGTGGGGCTGAGCGGCAAGAGCGGCCTCTTCGCGCCGCTGGCGCTCTCGCCGCGGGGCGACGGCGTACTGGCGCGGTTGGAGGACCCCTACGGCGAGGGGGTGGCGGCGGCGGTGTTCGACCTGGAGGCGCTGGACGAGTTCCGCGCGCGCCACCCGCTGGCCGGGCGGCTCAACCGCCCCGTGCTGGAGCGGCTCCTGGAGGCGTACAGCCGGCTTGGCTGAGCGGTTCGACGGGGAGGCTGCCCGGGCCCCCGGGGAGGCCGAGGGGATGGAGGCTCGGCGTCGGCTGGCCGCCCTCCTCGAGAAGGCTCCGCGCTTCGCACCCGTCCCCGGCCTGGAGAGCATGAGTCGCCTGGCGGCGGCGTTGGGCCGTCCCGAGCGCCGGCTCCGGGTCATCCACCTGGCCGGCACCAACGGCAAGGGTTCCACCGCCGCCATGCTGGCCTCCATCCTGGCGGCGGCGGGCCGCCGCGTGGCGCTCTTCACCTCGCCCCACCTGGTGGCGTGGGAGGAGCGCCTCCGCCTGGACGGCCAGCCGGTCGGCCCCGGCGAGCTGCTCCAGGCGCTGGAGCGGGTGCTGGCGGCGGACGCGGCGACCGCGGCCGCGGGCGAGAGCCCCCTCCTCCAGTCCGAGCTCCTGACGGCAGCCGCCTGGTGGCTGGCGGAGCGCCGGGGCGCCGACTGGCTGGTGCAGGAGACGGGGCTGGGCGGCCGCTACGACCCCACCAACGCGGTCGAGGCGCCGAGGGCCGTGGTCTGGACGCCCGTCCACCTCGACCATACCCGCCTCCTGGGCCGCTCCATCGCGCGCATCGCCGCCGACAAGGCCGGCATCGCCAAGGCCGGTGCCGTGGCGGTCAGCGCCCGCCAGAAGCCGGCGGCGCGGGCGGCGCTGGAGGCGGCGACGGCCGTCGTCGGCGGGCGGCTGCGCCTGCTGGGAAGGGACTTCCGCCTCGGGCGGGTGCGGCTCCTGGACGGCCTCGCGCCCGGCGACCGCCTGGGCGGCGTCGCCTTCGACTACCGCGGACCCTCCTGGCGGCTGGAAGAGCTCCGCCTCCCGCTGCCCGGCTTCCATCAGGCGGAGAACGCGGCGGTGGCTGTGGCGGTGGCCGAGGCGCTGGCGGAGCAGGGTGACGGCCCGGGACCGGAGGCGGTCCGCGCCGGGCTGGCCCGGGTCCGCTGGCCCGGCCGCCTCCAGCTTTGGCGCGAAGGTGGCCGCCTCTGGATCCTGGACGGGGCGCACAACCCGCACGCCGCGCGGGCGCTGGCCGGCTGGCTGGAGGCCGCCGGCGGCGTGGCCTGGACGGTCCTGGCGGTAGGACGCGAGAAGGCCGCAGGCGGACTGGTGGCAGCCCTGGCGCCGGCGGGCGGCCGGCTCCTGCCGGTGACGGCGCTGGAGGACGGCTTCCCGCTTCAGCCGGCCGCGCGGCTGGCGCGCCTCTGGCGGATGGCGGGCGGAGAGGCGGCGCTGGAGCCGGCCGCCTCGCCCGCCGAGGCTTTCGCGCGCCTCCGCGCCCTGGCCTCGCCGGGCGAGCGGCTCCTGGTCACCGGTTCACTCCACCTGGTCGGCGCCTGGTTGCGGCTCCTCCGCCCCGCCGGCGCGAGCGGCCCGCTCGGCCTCGGGGCCGCGGCGCTCGACGATGCGGCTCAGCTCCATGTCGCCCAGCCGTAGGCGGAAGCCCTTCCGCTCGCTGAGCGGGTTGTAGAGGCGCTCCCCGCGCGCCTCGTGCGGGCTCTTTCTCCCGTCATCCCTTGGCTCCATGCCGGCCAAGCCTCCCGTCGCGCCTCTAGTCTTGGGGCGCGGCCTCCGGCTTCATGCGGGCGGGGGCTGGAGATGGCTGCCGGCGCTGCCAGGCGTGCCTCCTCGATGGCGCGAAAAGCTGACTTATAATTGCGCCAGCAGGGAGGTGGCCGCATGCCGTGGTTGTTCGTCACGTTCACGGCGGTGCTCCTCTTGCTCCTCCTGCTGGCCGACCACGTCAAGAACCGCTTCCGGCACACGCCCTCCAGCCGGCGCACCCTGGCGGCGGAAGGCGCGGCCGTGGCCGTCGCCGGCGCTCTCGCCGCCTGGCGGCTCCTCCCCCACGCGCCCGCCTGGCAGCTGGTTGCGCTGGCGCTGGTGCTGGCCGTGCCGGGCTACGTGCTGACCGCCTACGTCACGGTCGAGGTCTGGCGACATCGGAAACAGGGCAGCTTTGACCGCCACATCCGCCGCCTGCAGCGCGAGATCGACCGGCTGGAGGAGGAGGTCGAGCGGCTCACCTGGCAGCTGGCCGAGCTGCAGCGGCGCCGCCAGCGCCTGCGCGACGAGGAGACGCAGGCCGCGGTGCGCGAGCAGATGCTGCGCGACCAGGTGGAGGCCTGGGTGGCGGCCCGCGACTCGGGCGCGCGCAGCTCGGCCGTCCTGGAGTGGGAGATCGCCTACCGGGCCATGAGCCCGGCGGAGCGGGCGGCGGAGCGCGAGCGGGTCCAGCAGGCGCTGCGCGGCGCCCGCGACGGCGACGAGCGGGGCGAATGGGGCGCGCGGCTTAACCTGCTCGCCCTGGCCGAGCTGCTTGCGCCCGGAGCGGAGGGAGCCTCCGGCCTCCAGGGCGTGGAGCAGGAGATCCACCTCTGCCGCGACGCACGCGAGAATGCCCAGCGGCGCCTGGAACAGCTGGAGGGCGAGTTGCGCGGCTGGCTCGAGCGACGCCACGCCTTCCTGCGCGAGAAGATCCCCCTGGACTAGAGCCCGGTGCGGCCCTGCCGCCCGGCCGGAGCGACCGGGAGCGCGGCACGCCGGCGCAGCCGGGAAGAGGTCGGGTCATACGGCCTGGAAAGAAAACCCCGCCCTCCCTGGGCGGGGTTTTCGCCTTCCGGCGCGGCGCGGACGTCGGGACGCCTAGACGTCCGCCTGCTGGGCCGCCGGCCGCTGGACGGGAAGGAAGCGGTCGGCCAACCGGGCCATGATCTGGGGCATGGTGGTGTACTCCATGTCTTCGGCGGGCAGGCGGTGCGGCTCGAAGGGGCCCTGGCGCCGGATGTATCCGGCGATCTCGTTGGCGAGCCGGCGTGCCTCGTCGAAGGCGACGTCGGCGAACATGTCGCGTGGCCCCACCAACTCGCCGTCGGCCAGCTGGTAGCCCAGGCCGATGACGCGGGGCGGCCCGTCGAAGCGCGTCGGATGTGCCTGGTCGACGGAGCAGGGCATCAGCGGCCCGACGAAGGAACCCCGCATCCAGCCGCCCACCAGGTGCGGTGTGCTGAAGGCCTCCAGCACCTCGCCGACGGCGGGCAGGCCGCTCTGGCAGCGGACGATCATGGACGGGTCGTCCTTGCCCACGTAGCGGCCGGCGATCAGGTTGAGGCGCTGGGTGGTGGCGACGGCGGCGATCTCGCCCAGCTCGCGCGAGTAGACGGCGCTGATGACGTAGCGGCCGGGCGTGCCGATGAAGGCCAGAAGGTCATAGGCCTCCTCGGGGCAGTTGAGGCGGATGAGACGGTCTTCACGCAGGTCGTGTACCTCGAAGGTGAAGCCGCCGTGCATCTTGGGGTCGATAACCAGCCCCGGGGTGTTGAAGGGATCGGCGAAGATCCGGTAGAGAGGCAGGTTCCAGGCGCCCGGCTCGGTCTTGTCGGCCATGAAGATGAGCAGCGGTTCGCTGGGCCGTTCCTCGAACTCCATCTCGGCGATCCCCGGGCCGAGGCCGCGGATATTGCCCGAGAAGGCGTCGGCCAGCAGGTCCTGGCCGGCCCCGTAGAGCTTCAGCCGCCTGGCCACGTCGGTGCAGCCGCGGAAGGTATCCCAAGCGAGCTGGTGGACGGCCGGGTCGTTGACGCCGCGGCGGTGGGTGAGCACCAGGTTGATGTCGTCGCCCACCGAGGAGACGCTGAAGTCGACCAGCAGCCGGCCCTTCTCCGCCGCCAGCGCCTCCCGGGCGTACTCCAGCGTCTCGGGGTGGACGGCACCGTGACCCACGAAACCGCCGATGTCCGCCTTGATCACGCTGACGGTGATCTTCTCGCCCACGTGCGCCCTCCTCCCTTCGGGTTCTGGAAAGCGGCTGCCGCCAGAGGAGACGAGCCTCCAGGGCGGAAGCGCCCGCCTTCCCCTTTTGGATACGCCGGCGACGGGATCCTGCTCTCCGCCGCCACGACCGGGAGGCATAGCGCCCGCCCGGCCCGGCATAGCCGTCGCCGGGGAGGGGCGATGCCTTGCGCACGGCGATTCTCCTGGCCACCCCCTGGCGGCGGCGGCCGCCGCGGAACGGCGAGGGGGGCCGGCGCCGCCTGGCGCGCTGGGCCCTGGTGCTGCTCTTTCTGGTCGTGCCGCGGCTGGGATGGGGCAGCGCGCGCTGGCAGCCGGTGGGCGAGATGGAGATGGTGCAGGCGCTGCCCTCGCCGCCTGACGGCCTTCTGCTGCGCGCGGCCGGCGCCGAGGGCAACCCGTCCGGACCCGTGCTGCAGCTCCAGGCCTGGGCCTTTGGCGCGCTCCCGCCCCTGGTGCGAACCGTCGCCGCCGGCTCGGTGCCCGGCGGCTCGCTGCTGGCCGCCGGCCTGGCCCCGGCGGTCCGCGACGGCGCCGGCGCCGCCCAGGGCGGGCCGCTCCTCCTCTCCCCGGACGGCAGCGAGGCGGTGCGCGTGGCGCCGGACACCAGCCTCTGGCTGATCCGCTCCGACGCGCTGGCGCCGCGCCTGCTGGTGGGTCCGGGTCGTGCCGGAGGCCCGCAGGGCGGCGTGGTCTGGGCCGCGGAGCCGGTCTGGTCGAGGGACGGGAAGCAGGTCTACTTCCTGTCCAACAGGGACCAGGGAGGCGCGGCCTACGGCATCTGGTCGGTGGACGTGCGGACGGGTCACGAGCGGCGGCTCCTCCGCCCCCAGGGCCGCGAGAGCTTCTACCTGGCGGGCTGGAACGACCGCGGCGAGCTGCTGGTGGGGACCAGCCGCGGCCGCCTGATGGCGCTCTCGGGCAGCGGGCGCCTGCGCCTGCTGATGAGCGGCGTGCAGGTGGTGGCCGTCTCGCCCGACGGCCGTCACCTGCTCTACCGGAGGCTCTCCTCCGGCGGCCTCCTGCCCGACCTATGGGGCGCCGACGGCGAGGGGCGCAACCCGGTCCGCCTGGCCGGGCCCGGGATCCCGGAGCCGGTGGTCCCGGGCTCCTGGTCGCCGGGAGGAAGCCGCATCGCCTACGTGGGCTACGCCGGCGCGCCTTCGGGCCGGACGGCGCTGGTCGTGCTGGACGTGGCGGCCCGCCGCCCCTCGCCCGGGAGCGTCCGCCTCTTCACGCCTCCCGTCCCGGGTCTGCGCCTGGACCTGGCCCAGCTCCCGGTCTGGCTCGACCGCGACCGGCTGGTCGTCGGCACGCTCGACGCCAGGAAGCGGCCCTCCACTTGGCTGGTGCGCGTCTGGTGAACCTCCCCGGCTCCCGCCGCCCTGTGGTAGACTCGGGGGTGCTCCGCGGCGGCGACCGTCGCCGTTCCCGCCAGGACGGTCTCTGCGGGCGAATAGCTCAGCGGCAGAGCACCCGCCTTACACGCGGGGGGTCGCAGGTTCGAACCCTGCTTCGCCCACCAGAAAATTGGCTCTGCCCGACACTTTGCGGGCGGGCTCGGTCCGCCAGCCATCCTCTTCCGGGCGCTGAGGCGCTCACACGCATCCGGAGAGTTCCGCCGAGCCTGGCGCCCGCGCGGGCAGCCGAGCTCTGCCACACCCGGCTCTCCCCACGCGCATGCGCTCGCTCCTCTTCACCCGAGGAAGCCGCTCCCCGGGAGATCCGATTCCAGGCACGGCCCCCAGGGGAGAGGGACGACACACTCCAGCAGCTCGCTCTGGACGGAGGCGTCGACGACCCGCGTCGTCGCGAGAGAGATCACCTCGGCGCCCCTGGGGCCCTCAAGTCCGGGGAGGAGTCGGTGACCCCCGCGAGGTCTCTCCCGCCCGCCGCGTCCACGGCGATGGCGGTTCCGTGGTCGTGATCGCTCCCCCCATGACACGGCGGGCACCGCGAATCGCCAGTTCAGCGAACGCCCGGAGCAGCAGGGCGCTGCCCACCCCCCGCCGTCGGAACCGATGACGGGTGCCGAGGAAAGCGATGACCCCCTCTCCGTCGGCTGTGCGAGCGACCAGAGCGCCGGCCGGCTCATCATGGACGGAGGCGACGTACCGAAGGCCGGCGTCATGTCCGGGACGGCTTTCCTGCTCGGCGAGGAAGGTTTCGAAATCCAGGGGACGATGGTCCCAATGGTCACTTTGGGCTTCCTCAATAATTTCATGAACCAGCCGCAACCCGGCGTCGCCATCTGCCGGACGCACGCGCACGTCGGCGGCGGTGACCGCTTCAGACGGTTCGCGAGGGAGCTCCAACGACATTCTCAAGTAGGTTCGCACCTTCTGCCAACTCAACTCCTCCAGCCACGGGGAAGCCACGCCGCCCGTCACTTGCCACAGACTGATCATTGGCGCACCGCGCCGCTCGGCCTTGGTGCCGATCCGGCGAAGCAGGGCAAGAGCGCCTTGCTGGAATTCGGGAACCGCCGCAAACCGGGCTCGCAGTTCCCTCGTCTTGGCGAGGTGACGGAGCGAGCCGAATGCCGCAACTTCGCCCGAAACGAGGGCCACCCAGGCACCCATGTCGCTCTCGACCATCGCCTCTCGGACATCGGCTTCGGCCGTGATGATCGTTCCGAGCTCCGCGATGTCCATGCGGTGGTAGACCCCCAGGATCGCGCCCATTTCATCCGATCCGCAGCGCGGGGCCGGGATCAGCCGGAGTATGCTGTACGAGAGGCGGGGCGGGCCCGCGGGTCGGTCGGACGGAGCCGGACGACTTCGTCGGCCACGAGACGCCGCCGCGGGCGCGTCGGAGAGCAAGCCAACGTCCTGCGCGGGCGACATGGGGTGGTGACCGCATTGGGTCTGCCTGTGAAAGCCGTGGCCTACGGGTTGCTCGCCTTGGTTGTGGCGACAGGTCTTCCGATCGTACCCCTGCCCGTGCCCCCGCCCGTGAGAAACTTGCACTTCGCCAGTTCACACCTCTCGCTGGTCGCGGGCCGGAGGGCGGGAATCGGGTGCGAGGTGACGCAAGGCGTATCGGTTCCCGCCGGAGCTCCTGGCGGTGTATCGTTTCCCGTCGCATACAACCCCGTATCGTGCATGACGCTTTTGAGAGTGGGGATTTTAGGCGCCAGTGAGAATCAACCGACAACAGCGGATCGCGACTGCTATGTACTGAAACTGCAAAGCGGAAAGGTCGCCGTCACACCGCCCGGCTACAAGTGCATTAAGATCATCTTGCCGGACGGCAGGACGTTCATTCGCAACTTGGCCGGCACAGGCGGCAAGTAGGGCGAACCGGCGGCAGACGTTTGTTCCCTATGCTGGATGAGCGAGGATGCGGACGGCTGGGGCCCGCCGCGATGCCGTACGAACCCGGGCGACTCCGAGGGCCCCGGCCTTTCGCCCGCCGGGGAGCGGGCCGCGGAGACCGCAGGTGGCACCCGGGAGAGGGCTGGACGAACGCACGATCTCCGGCGCCCGGGTTCGACACCACCGCGTACATGAGGGCGCGCCGTACCCTCGCTGGGAGAGGCTGCCCGGTCCGGACTCCATCGCGTTCCCGACAGAAGCGACGGAAATCCGCAGCAGGGTGCGGGTCCGAGCACATTCTGCGAGCCATTCTCCGGGCGTCTGGAACGTCGTATTCTCCGGCGACACGGGCTGGAGGTGGTCCGCCGTGACGCGGCAACGGAGGGACGTATCCGTGGAGCGCCGGACAGCTTCGCGGTGGAGATGAACGCGACATGCGCGCGGCGAGGAAGTGGTTCCGGCGACGGTGGCTTCTCTGGAGGGCGAACGTCCTGGAGCGGGAGGCGGCCGGGCTCCGGGGCAAGCCGACCCTCCTGGACGACCCGTACTTTGTGAGCTACGTCAACCCCATCGCGGCGGCCCTCTGGTCGTGGGTCTTTCACCTCGTCGAGGGTCGAGTTGGAAGCAAGGGATCCAACGGGAAAGAGAGTCCCCAGGCCCGCGCGGCCGGTCTGGAGCGGCGCGCCGCGGAGCTGAGGGCGGAGGCGGACCGGCTCGGAGGCTGAGAACCGGTGAGCGCAGAAAAGGCCTGGGGCGAGGTGCGCGGCCTCTGGGCGGGTGCCGGAGGAGGCTCGCCCACTGGCCGGAGCCGGGCGTCCCCGGGAGAGAGCCGGGCGCACCGGGGCGATCGCCGGCTTCCGCCCGGACAAAGGGGGCTGACTCGCGTGCCGTCGCGACTCCTGGCCGCCGTCCTGGCGGACGACCTGACGGGTGCCAACGCCACCGGAGCCCTTCTCTCCGCCCTGGGCCTGCGCGTGACCGTGCAAATGGAACCGGTGCCGGGAGCCGGCACCGTTCCGGCACGGCGCGGGACGTCTCCGGAGGCGCTGGTGCTCTCCACGGCGAGCCGGCTTCTGCCGCCCGAAGAGGCGGGGCAGGCGGTGGCGCGGGCGGCGGAGACGGTGCTGGCGGAGCGGCCGCGCCTCTTCGGCAAGCGCATCGACAGCACGCTCCGCGGCAACCTGGGCGCCGAGATCGACGCCGCGCTGAAGGCTTGGCAAGAGGCCTGGAAGGGGGACGGCCGGCGGCCGCGGGCGCTGGTGGCGGCGGCCTACCCGGCCGCGGGGCGGACGGTCCGGGGCGGCCGCCTCTACGTGCACGGCCGGCTTCTCGAGGAGACGGAGGCGGCGGCCGGCGCCTCCACCCCGGTCGGGCGGAGCGACGTGGCCGGGCGGATCGCGGAGCAGTGCCGGCGGCCGCTGGCCGTGCTGGAGCTGGAGGCGATCCGGGGGGCCCGGGTGGAGGGCCTGGCCCGGCGCCTGGAGCGGCTGGCCGGGGAGGCCGAGGTGCTGGTGGCGGACGCCGAGAGCGACGAGGAGATCGACCTCCTGGCGCAGGCGGTCCACTTCCTGGAGGAGACGGGAAGCGACCGGGGACCTTTCCTCCTGGTCGATCCCGGCCCCGTCCTCGCTGCGCGGGCGCGCGCGGCTCTCGAGGCCGGACGGCGACGCCCGCCGGTCCTGGTGGTGGCCGGCAGCGTCGCGCCCCTCTCCCTGGAGCAGGCCGAGCGGGTGGCCAGGCGGCTGGAGGCACCGGTGGTCCACTTCGACGTGGCCCGCTTCCTCGGGCAGCCGGAGGAGTACGGGAGGCGCGCGGCCGCCGCGGTCGGGCGCGCGGTGCGGGGGGTGACCCGCCGACACCGGCTGCCCGCGGTCGTCGTGCGCACGGCCCGGCGCGGCGAGGATCGCCTCGACCTGGCGCCGGAGCAGGCGCTCCGGGTGGCGCGCGGCCTCGGCGAGCTGGTCGGCCATGTCGCTAGCGCGGCGGCGCTGGGCGGTTTGGTCCTCACCGGCGGCGAGGTGGCCGCCGCCGCCTGCCGGGCGCTGGGCGCCAGCCGCCTCGAGCCGGTGGACGCGGTGGAGCCGCTGGCCGTCCACGCCCGGCTGGCGGACGGCCCGTACAGGGGCCTCTCGCTCTGCACCAAGGGCGGGCTGGCCGGCGACGGGGAGAGCCTGGTCCGCTGCGTCCGCCACCTGGCCGGCTGCCCCTGAGCCGGGGCGGCCGTCAGGGCGGCGAGCCGTCGCGGACGACGCCAATTCTTATCCTCTTCTCAGCTTCGTCTGGGAGGCCCGTCAAGGCTTTCCTCTAGCCTTCCTGGAAACAGGCGGAGCTCCAGGAAGCGAGCGGGGGAGCGTGATCTCGCGTGGCCCGTGCAGGACGTACCCTGGCGGTCCTCGGCGCGCTGGGTGCTTTCGTGACCGGCGGCGCCAGCGCCCTCCGGCAGGCGCCCGGGGTGGCCCAGGCCGCCCCTGCCGCCGGCCCCGTGGCGGGCCTCTCCGCCGGCGAGCTGGCCGCGCTCGAGCGGCGGCTGGAGGCGGAGCTGGCCGCCCAGGAGCGTTCCATCCGCCTCCTCGACCAGCGGCGCCAGCAGCTGGAACAGGCGCTGGCCGACGCCCAGCGGCAGCTGGCCCAGAAGGAGGCGGCGGTGGCCGCGGCCCGCTCGAGCCTGGCCCTCCTCCAGACGCAGATCCAGCAGCGCCAGGCCGCCCTCCTCCAGGCCCAGGCGTCGCGGGCGGCGGCGGCCGCCGCCGCCCGGCAGGCCGCCACCAGGCCCGGTGGCGCCCCGCCTGTGGACACGCTGACCGGGGCCTCCTCCGCGCACGGCGCGGTGGCCGCCCCCGGCCAGGGGAGCTCCGTGCAGCCGCGGGTCGACAGCCTGACCGGCGCCTCCGGAGGCGCGGGCTACCAGGGCGGACGGGAGCGGCATCACGAGCGGGAGCACGAAGGAGAGCACGAGGGCGGCGACGACGACTGACATGCGTCGCCCCGCCGGCCGCGGGCCGGCGGGGCGTGCGGCCGGACGCGGTCGGCCTAGTTGGGATCGCTGGCCAGCGCCGGGATCAGCCGGTCGCCCTGCGGTGAGCCGATGCCGGTCACCAGGTCGTACCCCGGCAGGGCGGGATTGCCATTGCTACCGCTGGTCACATCGTGGAAGTCGGCGGTGTAGCCGGTGCTTCCGGTGGAGCCCGCCAGGCTGTACAGGTCGGAGAGCAGGTTGCCCGTGCTACCCGAGGTGGCCAGGGGCACCGGACGCCCCTGATCGGCCAGGGCGACCAGGGCCGACCAGCTGGGGGCTCCGACGCTGGTCCCTCCGATCTGGTACCAGCCCTTCTGACCCTTGTAGGGTGTGCTGTCGTAGACGGCGACGCCGGTGGCGGGGTCGGCGTCCCAGGCGATGTCCGGGATCCCGCGCGTGCTTCCCACGACGGCCTGCCAGCCGTCCTGGTAGGCGGGGCGCGCTTCGTAGAGGCTGAGCCCGCCGCCGGAGCTGGACCAGGCGCTCTCGCCTCCGTAGGAGTAGGAGCCGCCGGAGCCGTTGATGGTCAGGTGGGTTCCCCCGACGCCCAAGACGAAGGGCGAGGCCGCCGGCCACTCCAGGGCGCCGGCGCTGTCGCCGGCGGAGGCCACGTAGGCCACGCCGGCGTGCTGGAAGTGGGCGTCGTAGGCGCCCTCCGAGGAGAACTCCGAGCCTCCCCAGCTGTTCGAGACCACTTGGGCCCCCTGGGCGGTGGCGTAGTCGATGGCCGCCAGGAGGTCCGAAAGGCTGGCCGACGGGGCCACCACCAGCAGGATCCGCGCACCCGGCGCCAGGGCATGGGCCCACTCCACGTCCAGCGAGGTCTCCAGCGCCCAGCCGCTGTCGCCCCGCTTGGGCTTGCCGGAGGGGTAGGCGATGGTCAGGTTGGCCGGGGGAAGGTTGAACTGGCTGTCGAAGACGGCCAAGTCGTTCTGGATGGACGGGCTGCCGTACGCGTCGACGATGGCGATGGTCTGGCCGCTGCCGTCCGCGGCCACGCGGTCGAAGCCGTAGGCCTGACGGATCTGGGCCGGAGAGTAGCCGTTCTGGTAGGTGGAGGTGGCGGCGCCCCGGACCCGGAAGGGAGGCGTCGCCACCCACTCCGGTTTGTGGGGTGGGCCGGCGGCCGGGCCGGCCGAGGCGGGCGCGGCCAGCGCGGCCAGGAGGGCCAGCGCGACTCCGCCCGCCGCCGTCCGGCGGGCCCAGGGGAAGCGCGGGAACATGCTGGCGGTACACCTCCCGTCGTCGGTGAGGAAGTCGCCCGGGGCGGCGGCGCCGGCGGGGAGGCTTGGGGAGTCCGGAGGATGGGTGCGCCGGATGGGTGACGGGGCCTCCGTCCCGCCGTCGGGATGCGCCCTCTCTTCCACGAGCGGGGGCGGATTCCTTTTTTCTGCCAGGCCTTCCGCCGGCCGCCGGCGGGCGGGGGAGGGGGAAGAAGGGGAAGAAAGGGGGAAGGACGGCCCCGCGCCCCCGGGCCCTCCGGCCCGGAAGGCGCGGCGGGCGCCCCCCGCGGGGGGCGCCCGCCTGCCGCTTGCCTCGTCCGTGCCCGGCGCCGG